>CAYRXH010000016.1:0-36754 GCA_964428185.1 uncultured Bacteroidales bacterium | reverse complement strand
ATTTAAATCAAAGCAAGATTGTTTTAACCAACAACCTTATGAAACTTGACAGTAATCTGATCGAAGTTGTTGCAGTTGCAGTTCCAGTTGTTCAATATAGAGATATAATTCTTCCATATTTTTCAACAGGCCTTGCATAACCTCGTTCATATTGGCACCCGAAGTTAATACTGTTTCTTCAGTAGGTAATCCTGGTAAACATTTGTTTTGTTTAATGCCGGCAATTCTCTCATTAAATGGCTCAAGTAAATAATCATCATCAAAAACAAAGTCTGGCCACCACTGTGGTTCAGTAATAAATTCACTAGTTCTTATCGTTCCGCACACATCAAGTTTATATTCCGGCCTTCCCGTCCCAATCCCCACATTCCCGTTGTCGGCAATATGCATCACAAAGTTCTTATAGCCTCCGCTGCTGCCAAATGGTCTCCAAAAGTTCAATCCTCCCGCATTGTTTTGTGTTGTGTTTTCGGGGAGATATTCGATGCCGTAGTTGCACTGGTGAATCAGATTTAATGACTGGCTCATATAAATCATTGTTTTATCAGATTATATTTTAGAACAATTTGAAATCGCCAACAAATATATAACAATTTTCGTTGTAAAACAAGAAAAATGTGATAAAATCCTATAATAGGTTTGCAATAGTCTGTTCAATAAAAAAAAGCCCCGAAGTTTGTGCAGGGCTTTTTTTATTTGTATCAGAAATCTGAAATGGATCAGAACTGTGACTCGGCCAGTCGTTTATATTGCCTGTATCTCCACATGGCATTGTCCTGAGCAACAACAAAAAGCTCGGCTGCTTCTTTGGGAAATGAATTTTTCAGAGATGTATAACGAACTTCAGAGTTAAGAAACTTTTGAAACTGCTCCCAGTCGGGTTCTTTTGAATCAAGCTTGAACGGGTTTTTTCCTTGTGCTTCAAGCATCGGATTATAGCGGTACAACTGCCAGTATCCTGATTCAACTGCAAATTTCTGCTGATACAGCATTCTTCCCATGCCTTCACTCAGTCCGTGGTTGATACAAGGTGCATATGCAATGATAATGGAAGGTCCATTATAGGCTTCTGCTTCACGGATAACATTGAAGAACTGAGACTGGCTTGCTCCGATAGCAACCTGAGCAACATATACGTATCCGTAAGACATGGCCATCATACCTAGATCTTTTTTGCGGATGCGTTTGCCGGCAGCAGCAAATTTTGCAACTGCTCCCACAGGTGTGGATTTTGATGCTTGCCCGCCGGTGTTGGAATACACTTCAGTATCCAGAACCAACAGATTGATGTCTTCGCCTGATGCCAGAACATGATCAAGACCGCCAAATCCGATATCATATGCCCATCCGTCGCCTCCGATAACCCATACGGATTTTTTAATAAAATACTGCTTATTTTCAAGCAGATACTGTGCAAATGTTCCATTATCCTTTTTCAGGACTTCAACAAGGGCTTCGCTGGCAGCAGGTGATGCAGCACCATCATACATGGTTGCAATCCAATTTTCAAAAGCCTGTTTCAACTCTGATGACACACTTCCTGAAGCAATTGCTTCCTGCATTTCACGTGCCATACGCTCGCGGATTTTGCGGATACCAACGGCCATGCCAAACCCGTATTCGGCATTGTCTTCAAACAGCGAATTCGCCCATGCAACACCTTTTCCTGATTTATAATTGGCTGTGTAGGGAGTTGAGGGGGCAGAGCCTCCGTAAATTGATGAACATCCTGTGGCATTGGCAACTAGCATGCGTTCACCAAACAACTGCGTGATGTTTTTGATATAGGGTGTTTCGCCGCAACCTGTACAGGCACCTGAAAACTCAAAGAGCGGTTGTGCAAACTGACTGTTTTTCACAGTTTTGAATTTGTCGGCAACCTGATCTTTATACCCGATCACCTCGTCAAGATATTTGTATTTTTCAACTTCAACATGCTGTGATTCAAGAGGTTTCATTTCAAGAGACTTGGTTTTGGAAGGACAAATGTCAACACAGTTGCCGCAACCTGTACAGTCAAGAACACTCACCTGTATCCTGAAATTGTATTCCTTAAACCCTCCGATGCCACGAATGGTTTTCATCTCAAAGGGGGATTTTCCCAGTTCCTCATCGGTAATCAGGAAAGGACGTATTGCAGCATGAGGACATACATAAGAACACTGGTTGCATTGAATACAGTTTTCAGAAATCCATTCAGGCACACTGACAGCAATTCCGCGTTTTTCGTATTTGGTTGTGCCTGAAGGGAAGGTTCCGTCTTCTCTTCCGACGAATGTGGAAACGGGAAGCGTGTCGCCGGCTTGGCTGTTAATAACATGTGCAACCTGTTCGTAAAATTCTGAAACACCTTCAGGAATAGGCAGTGGTTCGTCTTTCAGATCTGCCCATTCAGATGGAACAGATACCTGAATCACATCACCGCCCTTGTCAACAGCAGCATAGTTCATTTTAACCATAAGGTCTCCCTTGCGGCCGAAGTCTTTTTTAATTGCATATTTCATGTCCTCAACAGCTTTTTCATAAGGGATGATGTTTGCAATTTTAAAGAATGCAGACTGCATGATGGTGTTGATCCTTCCTCCCAGTCCGATTTCTTCTGCAATGGCTGTGGCATTGATCACATAAAAGCCAATATTTTTCTGCGCAAGTACTCGCTTTATTTTATTTGGAAGTTTCTGTTTGGTTTCTTCAACGTCCCATATAGTATTTAGCAGAAATACTCCGTTTTTCTTGATTCCCTTAAGCATGTCATACTGATAAATGTAGGTTGGCTTATGACAGGCAACAAAATCAGCAGTGTTAACAAGATAGGGAGACCTGATAGGAACATCTCCGAAGCGAAGATGTGAAGTTGTAAACCCGCCTGATTTTTTCGAATCATAGGCAAAATACGCCTGACAGTATTTATCTGTGTTTTCTCCGATGATTTTGATTGAGTTTTTATTTGCTCCAACAGTACCATCTGCACCAAGTCCGTAAAATTTTGCAGAATAGATGCTGGGATGAAGAATCCCGATTTCTTCTCCAACGGTAAGAGAAAGATTGGTCACATCGTCAACAATACCCACAGTAAACCTGTTTTTCGGAGCAGAACTCATCAGATTTTCAAATACAGCAATCATTTGGGCAGGGGTTGTATCTTTTGAACTTAAACCGTAGCGACCACCAATAATCATTGGGGCATCAGGTTTGCCATAGAAAAGATCTCTCACATCAAGATACAATGGTTCACCATTGGCTCCATGCTCTTTTGTTCGGTCGAGAACAGCAATCCGTTTCACTGATTTTGGAAAAACATCAAAGAAATAATTTGCTGAAAAGGGACGGTAGAGATGCACAGTCAAAAGACCTGTCTTTTTCCCTGAAGCATTGAGATAATCAACCACTTCTTTCAGAGTGTCTGTAATTGAGCCCATTGCAATGACAATGTTTTCAGCATCAGGAGCCCCGTAATAAACAAAAGGTTTATACTCGCGGCCGGTCATTTTTGAAATTTCGCTGAAATAGCTTGCAACGATATCAGGAACTTCATCATAAAATTTATTGGCCACTTCGCGGGTCTGAAAATAAATGTCAGGGTTTTGGGCTGTGCCTCTGGTGACAGGATGCTCGGGATTCAGTGCATTGTTTCTGAATGCAAGCAGGGCTTTTTTATCCAGAAGTGGAAGCAGGTCTTCATTTTCGAAATACTCTACTTTCTGAACCTCATGAGATGTTCTGAAACCATCAAAAAAGTGAAGAAAAGGAATACGTGATTTGATTGAAGCAAGATGTGCAACAGCACCAATATCCATGATTTCCTGAACCGAACCTGTGGCAAGCATGGCAAAACCAGTGTGACGGGTGCTCATCACGTCACTATGATCTCCAAATATTGAGAGAGCTTGAGCAGCAAGGCTACGCGCAGAAACATGAAATACACCGGGCAACAGTTCTCCTGCAATTTTATACATGTTTGGAATCATGAGCAGTAAGCCCTGTGATGCTGTGAACGTCGTAGTGAGAATTCCTGATTGTAAACTACCGTGAACAGCACCGGCAGCACCGGCTTCAGATTGCATTTCAATAACCTGAACTGTGTCGCCAAAAACGTTTTTGCGACCATGGGCAGCCCACTCGTCAACGTTCTCTGCCATGTTTGAAGAAGGTGTTATCGGATAAATGGCAGCAACTTCACTAAACATGTACGCAACATGCGATGCAGCATGGTTTCCGTCGCAAGTGATAAATTTTTTCTTTGTTTTCATATCTTATAGATTATTTCGGTATTCTATTTTCCAGCGAAGTTATGAAAAAAATAATCTTTTGAAACATTTAACAATGGTTTTTTTTGGATTTTTTATGGCAATTATGAAAAATAATTTGTATTTTTGTATAAGAATATTTAAATAGTATAAATTAAAAATAGAAAAATCATGGTTAATCTCAATACAAATTACATGGGCATTCCTTTAAAGAATCCCATTATTGTCGGTTCAAGCAATCTGTCGTCCGATGAAAAACAGTTGAAAAAAATGGAAGATGCCGGTGCGGCAGCAGTGGTTTATAAATCTCTTTTTGAAGAACAGATTCAGTTGGAAAGTTTAAAGCTTGGAAATCAGCTTGATGAATACAATGACAGACATGCCGAAATGACCCGGCTGTTTCCTGATATTGACCATGCCGGTCCCGAAGAACATTTATTTAACCTTGCAAAAGCTGTAAAACTCCTCAATATACCTGTTATTGCCAGTCTCAATGCTGTGAATAAAGAAACCTGGGTTGAATATGCAAAAAAAATTGAAGAGATGGGCGTTGCTGGTATTGAACTCAATTTTTATGCTGAAGCCCATTCAATGACCCGTTCAGGTCACGAAGTGATTGTTGAGCAGGTTGAAGCAGCCAAAGAGGTGATAGCTGCATTGAAAATCCCAGTGGCAGTCAAACTCAGTCCTTATTATTCCAACATCCTGAATGTGGTGAAAAAATTTGATGATATCGGTGTCCGTGGGTTTGTTCTTTTCAACAGATTGTTTCAACCTGACATTGATCTGGAAAGAGAGCAGCATTATTTCCCCTACAATCTGAGTCATGCAGAGGATAATAGGTTGCCTCTGAGGTATTCAGGGCTACTTTATGGCAATGTTTCAGGAAGCATTTGTGCCAATTCAGGTATTATAGACGGTCAGGATGTGATAAAAATGATTATGGCCGGTGCTAATACTGTTCAGTTAGTCAGTACACTGTACAAAAACAAGGTGGAAATTATTTCTGTCATACTGAAGCAGATTCAGCAGTGGATGGAATCAAAGAATTATTCATCTCTGAATGATTTCAGGGGCAAACTGTCTGCAGTCAACTCAAATGATGTTTTCGCATACAAACGCGCACAATACATTGATATTCTGATGAAGTCAGATGATATTTTCAAAAAATATCCGATGATATAAAACGAATTATTTGATTATTTGAGTCCAGTTGAGGATCATTTGCACGGATAGTGCAAGAATAACCAATGCCTGGACAAAAAATAGAAGCCCCCAGAAACCAGAATGGATTCCGGTAATTTTTCGGAGGTTGGCGGCATCACCGGAGAGTGTTGGTTTACTGAAACTCAGAAACAGAATATTTGCCGACATAATCATTGATTCGCATAGAACGACCGAACAGATAACGACTCCGCTTGCCCACATCAGCTCAGAAAGGTGGAGGAGTTCAAGAAGCAGAAGGGCACAGACAAGCAGACTCCAGATGATGCCGTAGGTGTTTCTTATGTTAAAAAGCAGTTGAAATAAACAAACTGACAGTAAAACAATATGAAAGACACCTGTTGTATTGTTCAGAATCAGAAAAAAACCCAAATATGCAAATGCCGAAGCAAAGGGGTATCCTGAGATAGAAATCACAAACTGATGAAATTTGTTTTTGCTTTCGGTGAGTGTGGTGCCGCTCATATTGCAGTTGAGTTCCATCCGGTGGGTTTTTCCGCAGGTCAGCATGGCTGCAAAGGCATGTCCACTTTCATGAAGAAGAGTGTGAAATGTCCGGAGAATTTTGTCTGCAAACGGAATTCTGTAAAACAGTACAGCAACAGCAGCAAGAATAAAAAAAGAACGTGGTGACTGTGTCAGCACCACGTTCAGATAAATTTCTCGAAGAAAATCCATCATGATAATTATCCGGCAATCATCACAGGCATCACAAGCATCAGGATTTCTTCATTGACATCTGCAATATCAGAGGGAAGGATAAGTCCGGCACGTTTTGCTTCAGAAAGTTCAAAAACAACAGACTCATCTTCAAGGTTTTGAAGCATCTCAATGATGAATTTTGCATTAAATCCTATTTCCATGTCTGTTCCATCATAATTGCATGAGATAGATTCAACAGCTTCATTGGCAAAATCAATATCCTCTGCTTTAAGGGTAAGCGATTGACCGTTAATGATAAACCGTACCTGATGGGTTGATTGATTGGCAAAAATTGTAGCACGTTTCAGGGAGTTGATCAGATCCGTTCTGTTGACAATGAGTTTGTTTGGGTTTTGAGTAGGAATGACTGCCTCGTAATTGGGATATTTCTGATCAATGAGTCTACAGATCAGGTGAAAGTTGCCAAAAGAAAAACTGGCATTGATTGAGTTGAACTCAACCTTCACCTCTTCGCTTGTGACAGAGAGGATATTTTTCAGAATATTTGAGGTTTTCTTGGGCAGAATAAAAGAAAATGGAGTTGCAGAGCTGATATCTTTTCTTCGGTATCTCACCAATCTGTGAGCATCTGTTCCCACAAAATTGGCATGGGCTTCATTGATTTCCCAATACACTCCGGTCATAGCAGGTCTGAGCATATCGCTGATGGTAGCAAAAATTGTTTTTGAAATGGCATTGGTGATCACTTCACTGGTCATCATTACGCTTTCAGAAGATGACATATGCGGTCGTTTTGGGTAATCTGCAGGATCATATCCTGCCAGTTTATAACGTCCTTCGCCGGCAATGATTTCAATATTCAGGGGATTTGCAGGATCTTCGGCTGAGATGGTCACCGGAATTGCCGGAAAAGTTTTCAGAGTATCCACAAGGATACGGGCAGGGATTGCAATTTTTCCGGGATTTTCCACCATAGTAACCGGTATTTCAACTCTTATAGAAGTTTCCATATCTGATGCAGTGACCAGAAGTGATTCTTCCTGCAGTTCAAACAGAAAAGTTTCCAGAATGGGTAAACTGGTATTTGTGGCAATGACACTGTTGATGGCTTGAAGGTTCTTTAACAGAACATCATTTGAAACGATACATTTCATGGGTATAAAATTTAGGAAAGCAAATATACTTTATTTTTTTTATTGAACGAAATATTTCAGAATGAAAAAATTAATGAAATCAAAGCTCATAAAGATTAATTCCTTCGATGTTCTTTTCCTGATATTCAGGAAAGAAGAAAAAGATAGGCTTAAGGATTCTACCGAAAACAAAGTATTGTATGGATACCAGCTCATTTTCTTTGTATACAAACGCCCACATGCGTTCCCTGTCCCACGGATAATCAGAAGTATCAAAATATCTGGCTTCCAGTTCTTCAGGAGTAAGCTGGTTTGGTTTCAAAAAAGTTTTGATTTCAACAGGGTCTCCGGTTTTCGGAACCACTGTCAGGTGTTGATATGGGGTGATGTTCATCAGCGAGTCGCGGATTTGTCCGGTCGGATCAATGACAAAATTTTCAAAACGGGCATCATAAAAACCTGACAAATAGTTAATCATACGTATTGTGTCGTATCCGTTGATGTATTGTTGTTGCTGCAGAGAGTATAATTTGAAGTTGCGGTTGTCAGGATTTTCTATCCGGAATGATTTTTCTGGTTCCTGAGGATATTCAAGGGTAACACTGGCAATATCTTTCATGAAAAAATTGAAAACAGTATGGTCTCTCCAGTCAAATTCATTGGTTGAATAACGTGTGTGGAGGAAACCGCTGAATCCGGGTATATAGGTAATAAAAGGGGTTTCAGAATCTTCCATTTTCATATAGGTACCCACATTGTCCATGGTGTTGTCGCCCACATAATATGTTTTGCTCAGGCCTTCCCTTTCAAAAAGACGTATCCCCCAGAAATCGATCAGGTATTTTTTCTGGTAAATCTCAATCTTTGTGCCGTTTGATGCCATAAACTTCAGCACATTATCTCTTGCTGCTGTGGCAACCGGTGTTCTGACAGTAATATACATCAGTGTGCGTAAAAAATCCTTTATAACCCCCTTTTGAGCATTGTGCTTTCCGTTGACAGTCCAGTTTGAAGAATCAGCACGTTCAAGCAATACTGTATTTCCACCCATATCTGCAAGAAATATTTTGGTAATTGATGCGGTATCATGCACTGCAAAATCTTTTTCCTTCTCTGAGAAAGTTCCCCGTGTTTGTGTTACAATCAGAATTGCAGCGATAATAACAAGAACAATCAGAACAACAGCCAGTAACTTCTTTTTCATTGTCTTTTATTTTTTAACTGTAAAGATTTTTCTTCTGAGCAAACTGAGTCCGAGGCCAATGATTCCAATAAACAAAACCGGAAGTATGAGATTAATAAACTGCCATTTGATTCTCTCGTTAGTAATTCTGGTTTTATCAAGCAGTCTGATTTTTAGTTCCCGGGAACGGATTTCAAGAAGGTTGTTTTTGTCCACAAGATAACTCATGGCATTCAGTATAAAATCTGCATTTCCGTAAGTGGTTTGAGTGTAGCGGTCATATCCGAGAGGATAGGTCATGTATCTGCCATCTTTAAAGGTATATTGGTTTTTAAAGATATCACCATCTGAAACCACGATCATTTTGGTGGGTACACTTTTTGACTGATAGTTGATTTCAGGGTCTTCAGCAATTTCAAGAGGAATCCGGTTATAGAAAACACTTTCAAATTCACCTTCAAGCAGCACAGCTACGGGAATGTTTTGTTTGTTGTAGAGTTTCTTTTCCGGCAGATTGTATAGTTCGTTCAGATCAATGGTGGCAGGGGTGTTGTTTTTACGTGTATATTTTGAGGTTGTGAGCAAAACAGTTTTTTTAATTCCCTTGCCGCCCACTGTATCAATGCTGCTTGCAAATTCAAGTTTGATTGCATTCAGGTTTTTTACTATGGGGTGTACCTGATTTGACAGGATGAGGGGGAAATAAAACCAGGTAAAATACTCATATTTAGGCTGATCTCCGACCATTCCGGTAATCACAGGAATGGGTGCGGCATTGATATCCATCAGAAGATCGGTGTTGATTCTTACTCCCCATTTAAAAAGCATATCCTCAAGATTCAGTCTTTTGGAAAAGGAAATGATCTTGTCTGTGTTTCTAAGACTATCCATGTCTGCATATACAGCATCAATCATCCATAAGGCAGTGCCGCCTTTCATAATAAACTGATCAATGATGAACTTGTCTTTATCACTGAATGTAGAATCAGGTTTGGCAACAATAATGGCTTTATATCCCTCCAGAGCTCTGAGTTGGCCGTTAATGTTCACCCGTTCAACCACATAATATTCCGAAAGCAGGCGTTCTGCTTCAGCAGTCTGAACAGGCATCAGTTCTCCCTGCCCATCCAGCAGTGCCACTCTTGGCTTGTGAGTAATAGTGAGTTTTCTTATTGCATCAGCAAGCTTAAACTCCAGGGCCTGAATTGAATTGTTGATGATAACTTCCTTATTGTCCGAGCCGGGACCAAGAGTTGTAACCAGCAGTTGGATTGGAACCTCTTTTTCGCGGTAACTCACAATAGATCCGGGGATAATAATTTTCTGTGACATCTCTGTACCGCTTCCCTCATAATCAATGACTGGTTGAATTCCCTTATGCCTTAATTCCTCTACAATCTGATAAGTGGCATTTTTGTCTTTGCCTGCAGTGATATTAATGAATTCAAACTGAATATTGTTTTTTCCGTAGGAACGGAACTCATTGAGCATAATACGTGTTTCATTTCTGAGTCTTTTGTATTGAGCAGGAAGATCCCCCTCGAGATAAACTCTGAAGTAAACAATGTCGTCAAGCTTGCGGATCATATCCTTGGTGTTGTCAGAGAGAGTATAGCGTTTTTCCGTAGTAAGATCGAATCTTGTAAAGAAAAAATTGCCGATAACATTGATCAGAAACACAATCATGATTAATAAAATAAACTGCAGAATATTCTGGCGTTTGATGTTTTTGGGAGTTAGAACTTTCTTACTTTTCATGTTCAGTAAATTAACGGGAGATAAACAACTACCATTTTCTGCGTTCCAGTGAAATTTTTGTCAGCAGAAGAAAAACAAGAATAAAACTGATAAAATACAATACATCACGGGTGTCAATAACTCCTCGGCTCATTGAAATATAGTGCTCATTGATTCCGAGCGACTTAACAAACAGGTCAAATGAACCGAGAAAGCGGAATTCATAGATAAAATCAAATCCGAAATACATAAATCCACACAAAAAGACAGAAACAATAAATGAAACAATCTGGCTGTTGGTGAGTGAAGAAATAAAAATTCCTATTGCTGCGAATGCACTCCCCAAAAACAGGAGTCCGAGGTACGATCCCCATGTCCCTCCAACATCAAGATTGCCGCGCGGAAATCCCAGTTGATGTACTGTGTAATAATAGAAAAAGGTAGGAATAAGTGTGAACAGCAACAATACTATGCTTGCCAGATATTTGCCGCTGATGATCTGAAACTCAGTCAGTGGTTTTGTCATCAGCAGCTCAATGGTACCTGTGCGTCGTTCTTCCGAAAAAGACCTCATGCTAATGGCCGGGATAAGAAATAGAAACACAAAAGGCGCCAGCACAAAAAGGCTGTCAAGACTGGCATACCCATAATCAAGGATGTTGAAATCCAGTGGAAAAATCCAGAGAAATAAACCGTTGATTAGCAAAAATACTGCAATTACGATATAACCGATAAGTGAACTTAAAAAACTGTTCAGTTCCTTGATAAATATGGCATACATAGAGTAGCAGGGTTTAAAAATCATGACAAAGTTAATTGTTTTCAGCGGAACAGCGATATTTTTCCCAGAGAATAAACTCATTTTCTTCATACTAGTTTTGTCAATGGAGCTTACTGCTGAATTTACAGACCAAAATAGTAATTTTGCGGTCCATGAAGATAAAGATTCTGTTTGTGTGTGGTGTTCTGTGTGTTGTCTTGGCTACAATAGGGATTTTTATCCCGCTGTTACCCACAACCCCCTTTTTGATTCTGGCAGCAGCCTGTTTTTTAAAATCTTCAGAAAAAACCTACCAATGGCTGATTTCAAATAAAGTTTACGGGAGGTATATTGCCGGGTGGATTGAAAAAAAAGGAGTTTCCGCAAAAGTGAAAATATTCAGTATTATTTTATTATGGACAGGAATCTGGCTTTCTTTTTTTCTTGTAACTGGCGTATTCTGGATACGAATTCTTCTGATTGTTATCTTGCTGGGTGTTACCATCCATATTGTAGCAATTAGAACAGAAAAGTGATAAAATCAAAAAAATTGTTTTAACTTTGCAAGACTGTTGAAACACTCAACAAAGGGCCTATAGCTCAGTCGGTTAGAGCAACTGACTCATAATCAGTAGGTCCCTGGTTCAAGTCCAGGTGGGCCCACAAAAACCGGTAAATACCGGTTTTTTTTGTTCCTGTTATCTGATCAGAATAACTGAGCCGATCTTATGATGACGACCTCCTGTAAAATCTTTGTATTTGATTGAATAAATATATGAGTCAGGTTTACAGGGATTACCCATAAATGTTCCGTCCCATCCTTCATCAAGTGTTTTGGTTTCAAAAATGAGTTGTCCCCAGCGGTCAAAAATCATCAAATGATAATCTTCCGTCATGATGTTGTATCCCACAGGTTTAAAGTACTGATTGGGACTGCCGTCGTCACCGGCGGGACAAAAGGCATTGGGGAAGTAGATTGTATATATATCTTGAACAAAAATATCACTGTAGGCTGTGTCTGAACACCCGTGTTCAGTTTCTACAATCAATGTGATCAGATACTGACCTGTATCAGGGAAAGTGTGATATGGACTGGTTTCATTTGAAGAGGTTCCGTCTCCGAAATACCAGTTGCTTAAGTAAGTAGAAGAAGATTGATTAAAAAAGTACACAGTTGGGTCAATGATTTCCGGATATTTGGGTGTAGCAAAAAACTGGGCATTGGGTTTTTCATGGACAAGAATGTACCCGGGTACCAAAAGACTGTTTTCACAACCATAAACAGAGACCACAGTAAGCAGGACATTAAAAATTCCGTTATGATTAAATACAAAAGTAGGTTCTTTGGCATTGCTGTATCCCAGTGCATTTCCAAAAGTCCAAAAGTATGATTGACCTTCATCAGGTGATGTTTCAAAAAATTGAACTTCAAGTGGTTCGCAGCCTTCAGTTGGTTGCCCATAAAAATTTACCGGAGGTAGGGGATGCAACTCTGTCAGAGTCACAAAAATGCTTGTGTCGCAATTATTTGCATCAGTGATGGTGATTGAATAAGATCCAGCCGTGAGACCACCGGCAGCATGGTTGTTGCTTACACCAGGGCTCCAAGAATATGTATATGGAGGAAGTCCACCTGATACGTAAAGTGTTATGGACCCATCACTTCCTCCTTCACAGGCAACGTCAACCTTAATAATAGCAACGGATAGGGGAGGATATGCATTGAGAACTTCTACAGAATCGGTGACCGAACATCCGAATGAATCGGTAATTGTAATAGAATAAATACCAGCACTTAAACTGTCTGCTGTGCTTGTAGTGGCATTTGTTGTTTCTGAAAAACCTGTACTCCATTCGTATGTATATGGAGGTTCTCCATTCTGAATGACAACTGTGACACTGCCTGTTGGCTGTCCATGGCAAAGAACATCAGTGTTCTGCATAGAAACAATTTCCAGACCCGGGCAGGAAGTACTCATAGAAAATGGCGGAAAAATTGTGTCATGGAATCCCTCAAGTTCCCATGTCTGATCAAACCATGTGATGGGAATATACCCGAGAGGCCAAGTGTGATCTATAAGCGGACCAATAATAATTTGAATATCCGGAGCCAGTGGTACATGCTCAGGCATTGTAATCTTAGACATACATTGTAAGTTGGTGTCAGGGATAGAGTCATTTGATAGAACAGGCAGGCATAGTTCAGGAATTTCAGGTATGCTGTAGGCCAAAAAAATCGGGAAATTGATCTCAAAATATAAGGCCTGAATTGTAAAACTGAAAGAAAGGCTATCCCAGGTGTGGTTGGTAAAATCATTTGTAAGAGTATGAGTGACTCCGATATCCATTGAGTTGATGCCCTGACATGGCCATTTATAGGTAAGGTTATGACAAGCCATAAATTCAACCATTGCATCATTGCCGCTATTCACAATACTTCCAGTACTGGGATCTGTGACATAAAACTCTACAGGGACAGGAAATGTAAGATGATTCCAGACAGTCGGTTCAAAGGTGAAATCCTGTTGCATGGTGCTTTTGATATCAAACCAGGCTGAGAAAAGATTGTAGTTTATTGTGAATCCACCCCCCATATCAATAGTTCCGGAAAGGTTTTGCAAGAATTGCTGAATGGCTGGACCCTGAGGCGGTGGAATGAGCCCTGCAATGGCTGATAGGAACTGCACAACATCAAGCTCAAGTTCTACCCAAGTGCTGTCACCGTTGGCATATAAATTCTGATGACAGGGGTCTGTTGTGCTGTCAATATAATCTGTCGTTTCAATATATGGAAGTGTGATAGAGCCGCTGAGTCCAATACCAAGCAGATTATCAAAAACTATTGGAATTATAGTGTCATTGCAAAAGGCAAATGGTGGGAAATTTGTTGGATCATAGCAGGGGTATGTAAAGACTCCGGTTTGACTATTTAGTCCGATGATTGTTATTGTGTCATAAGGAACATCAACATCTACGATAGGAAATGTGGTACATGAAAATATACAAACAGTCGCATCAAGATCAAGATCGAAACCAAAATCCATTGTCAGTTCAATAATTCCGGCTGTGGGAAAATGAGTTGATAAATCCCATCCCTGTCTAACCTCATAGGATGAATTTATTGTAACTTCTTCACCTGGACAAAAAGTGTTATCATTTGGAATTTCAAGATATACAGAAACAGGATAATCCACATCCACTGAGCCAGTTGTAAATCCTGAAATAGTAAAGTCGGAGCCGATCTGAAACCATGTGTTTAGGTCAAACATGGCACCAAACTGTCCTCCCAAAAAACTGGTTATTGAGCCAAATGACATGGCTGTATCGAAACCATAACTGAAAAGATTGATATCCATATCAAGAGTAAAAGGACTTCCGTTTGGACCCCACATGTTCTGATCTTGTGTTGACCAGTCAATATCATGCTGTAGAATGGTTGTCTGGGAATACAGCCTGATTGTAGCCCCGAAGAATATCAAAAAACTTGCAATGAAAGTTAAAAGCCGAAGTTTCATTTTAATTATAGGTTAAAATTCTATCGATAAAAGAGAATCTCGCAAAACAAGATATAATAATGACCTGGCCTGAACCGGATAATTGGCATCTAACCAGATGGTTTTA
Source organism: uncultured Bacteroidales bacterium (assembly GCA_964428185.1). Classification (GTDB taxonomy): domain Bacteria; phylum Bacteroidota; class Bacteroidia; order Bacteroidales; family DTU049; genus CAYMAZ01. Next base: position 22,186 of record CAYRXH010000016.1, on the reverse strand, counting down.
TGATAGGTTCCGGTTAGCAGCATCAGTCGTTCAAAATTAATTGGTATATTGTTTTCTGGATTTTCAATGGTGTATGAAAGAAGAAACATCACTCCGTTTTGTCCTGCATAGGTTGTCATATCTTCTCTAACCAGAACTTTGACACCCTGTGGATCCAGTATTTCCTGAGTGACAGATTCAGATATTCTAGTGTATGGAATCCCCTCCAGCACCTTCATCTGAACTGATGCAAAGGCACCCGGATGAATAAAAGCCAAAGCACCTTCCTGATCAATTTTCTGAAAATACAACGGAGGGATAAATGAAACACTCGAATCGGGAATATATACTCTTTTTGGGGATATGCTTTTGACATTCAATGTATCTGACTGTGCAGATAGATAAAATGACAACATGAATGAAATTCCAAAAAAAAACGCTTGATAATAAAGTAGCTTCATGATGAAAATAAATTTAATAATATACAAAGATATGAAAATTTTGTCCAAAAGATTAAAAAGGGTAAAAAAAAAGAAATATATTAACAAGTATTTAACAAAAAAAGCAGAATTAGTATAAATAAAAACATGTAATTTAGTATCAGGCCAAATTAACACAACAACACAATGAGAGCAAGATATTTATTTTTGATTGCTTTTTTTCTGTGTTACTCAGCATACATACAGACTCAGACTTCACAGTAATGCTGGATTTCAGTGATCCCACTAGCTATCATGTTACATGCGGTTCTGTGAACTCAGATCAATGGACTGTAAATTCTGGAACATGCACTTTGTGCACTCCAATTCTTGCACCGCCAGATATAGGAACAATTACAGCAAATTATACAATCAGAATCAACCAGAAGAGAAATATGTCATATAACGATAAATTGAGTTTTCAGATAAAGTTGGGCTAAAATGACTGGCACACTGATACTATACTGCATGGAAATGCAGCAAGTAATGTGCGTTATATCTCAGGGTCACTTGATCTTCAACTTAAAGATTATGTGGTTTTCAGGTTTGTGGGAGAGATTAATACAAATGGTTTCTGTGCAATTAAAAATAGGGAAATTCTGGTAAAGAATGTCACCATGGGTAATTTTATGCCTGCTACGCTTGTAAGTTTCAGCGGATATTCTGATAATAATCAAGATCAGATAGAATGGATAACCTATTCTGAAACCAATAACAACTATTTTTCAGTTGAGCGTTCAGATGACGGATACAATTTTTATAGTGTTGGAAATGTCGGCGGTGCTGTAAACAGTAATGTGGCATTATACTATTCGTTTACTGACGAAAATGCTTTGAACAACAATTATACATATTACAAGCTTCGCCAGACTGATTATGACGTCACCACTGATTGTTCCAATCCGATTATGATAAAAAATGAATCAGAACGGAACACAAATATCTATGTTTATCAAGAAAGACCTGAGGTTTTTGTAAACTACGAAGCTTCACTGAATGTAGAAATTTCAGTGTTTGTTCATGATATCTCAGGTATAAAATCATTAATTCAAGACCGTTTGCTGTGGGCAGGGGCTTCAATACTCTTGAATTTGGCAATCTGAACAGTGCTCCTAGTGGGTTATATATTTTAAGAATTATTGATTCTGCTTCTCCGGTTCATTCTTTAAAACTGATACTCTAATCCCATAATATGTGCAAATGAAAAGCAGGAGACTCACTGCTTTTTTTATTGGTTATTTTTTTTTGTTTAATTTTACTGCAGAAAAAAATAAATAATATGGGCAAGGAGAAAAAGCGACACTGGTTGCTCCCTGTTTTATGTTACATGACGTTTGTAGGGAGTGGCTTTGGTCTGCTCATTGCATTACTTTCTGTTGTTGATATCAGACTGGTTCAGTTTGTGATGAAAATCCCCGGTTATACCTCAGTAGTAACCAACATTACTGATACCCATTTTTCTTATGGAATTGTAAAGATTGTTTTATACAGTGCATCAATTTTTGGAGCTCTGCTTATGTTGAAAAGAAAAAGAAGAGGCTTTATTTACTATTCTTCTAGTCAGATTCTTTTGCCTGCAATATCTTTTTTCTTTTTCAAATATCCCTTTTTCCAGACGTTCACAATTATTATTCCTGAGATCATTTTTGGGTTTGCTTTTATTGCTCTTTATGCATTGCATTTGGGAAGCATGACAGCAGGAAAAATCAAAACAGCTCAAACCGAGCATTAGGAATTGAGTTTTTTTTAGGAATGTAAATACTGAATTTTGTTCCCATATCTTTTTTGCTGTCAACCCGGAGTGTCCCCTGGTGCTTTTCAATAAATTCACGGCAGATAAAGAGTCCAATTCCGGATCCATGCTCATCGGCAGTTCCGCGTTTTATAATATTACTGCCAGGAGTAAAAAGCAGTTCCAATTCTGTTTCACTCATTCCTATTCCGGTGTCTTCAACATGAAAAACAATATCTTCCCCAAGTTCCTCGAAAGAAATCGTGATGACTCCTTTTGAGTCAGAAAACTTAATGGCATTGGAAATAAGATTCCTGAATATTGTTTTAAACATGTTGTAATCTGCAATAATCTCCAAATTGTCAGGAACAAAAAGCCGTACTGAAATCTGTTTTTCACTGATTATAGGTTGAAATAACTGAATGGTCTCAGAAATTATTTCATAAAAATTAAAGGATTCAGCATTGAAATGAATTCGCCCTGTCTGAGTTTTTGCCCAAAGGAGAAGATTTTCAAGAAGTGTTTGTGTTTTTTCAGTTGTTTTTTTCATGTCTTCAAGCAGTTCCAAAACTTCCTTGCGACTCATTTTGTTATAGTCACGGGTCATGATTCTAACAAAACTTGCAAGGGATGCAAAAGGATTACGAAGATCGTGGGAGATGATTGAAAAAAACTTGTCCTTAGTGAAATTCAATTCCTTTAACTTTGATTCTGAGTCCAGAAGTTTTTGGTTTGCATCATAGAGTTCTTCATTAAGTTTTGCCAGATATTCTGTCGATTTTTTCTTGGAACGGTATTGAAAAACAAACATTATCAGCAATGCAAACACAGGTACTAGAATACCAAGAATAAAGTTTTTAAACCAGGTGGATTTATCAAGTTGCAGCTTTAATATTTCGTTGTCTTTTTGCTGAATCTCAAGTTGGTTCTGTTTTAAATCCAGTTCAAAGCGTTCTTCAGTTTGTTGAATATTTGATCTGATGGATTCATTTTTCAGTTCATCACTGATTTCTTTATGATTTTTATAGTATTCAAGTGCTTTTGGATAATTCCCTTTCTTTTCCATAATTCCGCTATATATCTCATAGCAGTTTGAAAGTTCAGCTTTTGCATCCAGCTTCAGTGCCAAATCAGTGGCCAGTATTATATATTTTTCTGCCAATGTAAGTTTGTTCAAATCAAGATAGAGATCAGAGATATTCACATAAGAAAAAAGTAATCCCCTGTTGTTATTATTTGCCAGATTGATGTCCATTGATTCAAGAAAGCATTTCTCAGCTTCACTGTATTGACCTCTGGTTTTATGAATGATACCTATATTGTTGAGAATTGGTGTCAACAGGCGCTGATTGTTCAGACTTCTGTTTATTGATAGTGATTTGTTAAAAAAACTCAAACTCTGATCCAGATTTCCTTCTTTCCCGTAAACTATTGCAAGATTATTCATGGCATTGGCCATCCCAAGGCTGTCGTTGATTGAAAAAAACAGATTAAATGAACGATAGTAATATTGCTTGGCTTTATCAAGCTGACTGTTTTGATCGTAAGAAATTCCTATGGTATTGTATGCTTTGGCAATGCCATACGTGAACTGCTCAGCCTGAAAATATCGAATTGCCATGAATGAATAGTGAATAGCCTCGTCAAATTTTCCCTGCCAGTTTCTAATTCTGGCAATGCTGTTAAAAGAGTTTCCAATGCCTTTGTTATTGTTGAGCAATTTATATTGGATCTGTGCAGCACGAAAAAAATCAATTGCCTGTTCAAATTTTCCGGTCATGGAATATGCTTCGCCGATTATTGAAAGGGCACCTGCCTTGCCTGAAATATCGCCTGTTTCTTCAGATAAGAAAAATGCTTTTTTTGCAAAAATGATCGCCTGATCCGCATCCGTCATCAGAAATTCACGGGCAAGTTCATTATAAACACTGATCTTTTCCTGATTAGCCAGATCACTGTGCAGCAATGTTTCAAGAGTATCAGAAGGTGAAGAATACACTGAACATACAGAAAAAGCAGCAATAATAAAAAAGAACAACAAGGTTTTTTTCAAAACAAAAGGCATTTTCGTTTACAAAAATACAATTTACTGTTGAATGCAGTAAAAAGAATTATTTCAGAGTATATTGATAAAAAAAGGAGGGTTTCCCCTCCTTTTTAAATATGATAAACATGTCTGTTTATTTCTCTATAACAATTTTCCGGGTAACTTTTTGTGTTCCTGTCTGAACAGAAATAAAATATATTCCGTTGTTCAATTCGTCAAAGTTGAAAGTTAATATATTTTTGCCACTGTTCAGAACACCTCCTTTTGTCTGGACAGTTTGTCCTACAATGTTATTCACAGAAATAGTATATTCCTGTGCGAGGTTTGACTGAATCTGAACTGTAAGTTTTCCTTTACAGGGATTGGGATAGATAGAAAGATTATTTTCAAGTGAGAAATCATGAATGTCAGTATTGGTTCCACTCGTAAAATATGAATCTTTCCAGTTTGAAAAATATCTGGTGTTATATGCTCTGACTCTCCAGTAGTACATTGTATTTTCGTCAATATTTGTGGTGACTGAGTAAAACACTGAGTCATGAGCAGTAGTGGGATGAGGAACATTAGCCAGTTCAACACCGGTAATGAAAGTAGAATCAGTTGAATATTCCAGCTCATAACCTGTACATCCTGTGATTTTTTTCCACTTAAAAGTAGGCTTGGTTGAAGCAATTGTTGTTCCTTCAGCAGGGAAATAAAGAATTTTAACATCCGGAATCACATTGATTCTGAAAGAGGCACTCCACTCAGAGGTATCCACAGCATTCATCGCTCTTGCTCTCCAGTAAATCATTTCAGCAAAGGGAAGTGTGTCAGCAATCACTTTGACAACAGTATCTCTGGTGACAGGATTAGAGGGATTAATAATGCTCTGTGCAGTCAATGGAACATTTATAATTGTTGAGACAGAAAAATCACTCTGGGTTGAATATTCGTATTCATAATGTTCACTTCCAATAATTCCTTTAAACTGCAGTTGAACTGTTGGTAGTGCATCAACAACACTGTCGATGGGTGTTTGAAGAACAGGGTTTGTTCTGGTCATAAAATATACCACATCTGTCCAATCTGAAGTGTCTTTGGAGTGATAAGCACGTGTTTTGTAATAAAATGATTCACCATAAAAATTCAGTGTGATTTTGGCTGAATCAATTGCTCCTGTTGTGACAGTCATTGCCAGGGGAGATGAAAAGTCATCCACAGTATCAATCAAAATCTCATATCCGTTGCTTCCGGTTATCTCTTGCCATTTAAAACTTGGTGCAACAGCATGACCGCCGGTGCTGTCAAGGGGATAGACAAGAACGGGTACATCAATTACATAAAATGTACGAACAACAGACCATGAGGATGTGTCACCAGGGTTCCCTATTGCTCTGACACGCCAGTGATAAAACGAGTTATATAGTAATTCTACTGCATTAGCTGCGGAATACGGTGTAAACACTTTTACAGGAGTTGAGAAAACATCACTTGTGTCAAAATGAATTTCATAGAGTTGTGCTCCGGCTACTGCCGTATAATCAACAAAGGCATCAACCATTTGGTTAATTGAACTGTCGGCCGGGGATAAAAGGGTTGGCGCAAAAACCTTGTCCTGTCCGTAGGCCAGAGAATTAATGACCAAAACTGCGATAATGAATAAACTCTTCTTCATGGTATTTTCTTTTTATTATAAATCTTGGTTTGATATAAAATTGAAAGCAGGGAGCAAACAATTACTCCCTGCCTGTTTGCAATTAATTTGATTTGATAAATTTGCCTGAAAATCTGTTTTCCAAACCTGATACTTCTATCATAAATATTCCTGATGGAAGAGATGAGATGTCAACTTTCATGGTGCCGGCAGAAGAAACAGGAATATTCAAATCCCTGATCAGGTTGCCATTGATATTGTAAATTTTCAAAGAAGTACAGTTGCCGTCTTTAGGTAATATGACAGTAATTTCATCTTTTGCAGGATTTGGGTAAACCTCAATTGAAGATTCTGCTTGTTGAGTTATTGGAGTTTCTGGTACTGATACAAAATTTAGACATTCAAAAGCACCCCTTCCATGTGTTCCGGCATATACAGCTCCATAATTGGTAACTCCGGGCAGCCAGGTTGTTTGCTGTCTTAAACTGTAAACAGGAACTCTGGCAAGACCGTTATCATTTTCTTCGGTCCATGTGGGAGCAGCAGTTGTGATATTGGTTGTCATAAAGATGCCAAATTCGGTGCCCAAGAGTACTGTATTTGGGTTGGTTACGTCAATCATTGCTGCATACACAGGGAATCGTGGCAGATTGCCCTGACGTGGACTGAATGTAGGTTCTGCATCAAGTGCATTTGAAGAGTAATACACATATGAGATGTAGCCATAATTGCCCAGAACAAGAACAACTCTTTCAGGATTATTGGGGTCAATTGCAATATTATTTACAGATCTTCCTCCGGTGGAAAGAGTGATCTTTTTGACCTCAACAACCTGATACGGGTTTGTTACTTCAGTCACTGTGGTTCCTACAGTATCATAAAGGAAAGTGCTTGCACTCTGGAAGTCGTTGGCATAATTCAGATTTGAGATTCTGTAAATATTTCCGCCGGTAGTTCCAACAAACAGATAATTACCGCAGTTGGAAACAGCCATAGACTGAACTGTTCCTGAAACGGAAGCAATTTTATACCACTGAGGTGTTGCAGAGAACAGATGAGAATTTCTGGTCATTAATACCATTCCGTTCAGTCCCACATAGAATTTGGATGAAACCATATCCTGAACCATCAGAGTGTCGTCAATATTCATGTTTACAGGAAGTACGTATTCAAATGGATATGAACTGGTGGCACTGAATACTTCAACCGTGTCGCCAGCAAGATAGTTTTGGGTGGAGACAAATTTTACTGAGTCTGGATTGAAATAGTCGTCAATTTTTTCATGAAGAACAAGTGGTGTCACAAATGCTCCGAAAGAACTTGTCCCGAAAGAAGATAAATTTTGCACATATTCATCCCAGAAATTTGCCATACCTTCGGCAACTCCTGTTGGAGTGCGATACACATCTCCATAATAGATTGACCCGAAAAGCAAATTAGAGTTAAGATATGAAAATGCACAGTAACCGCCGTCACCTCCAAGCATGGGGACTGAACGACCTTCAACATATCCTTCACGATCCATCAGTAGAGTTCCGTTATCCTGTGTTCCTCCCATGATCTGACCCTGAGGGCCAACTGCTATTGAGTAAAACTGAGCAGTTGTGAAATGTCTGTTCATAGTCTGGAATGTGTTTCCTCCGTTAGTGCTTTTGGATAAACCTCCGTCAGTGCCAAAATACATCACATTGGGATTGTTGGGGTGAAATACATATTTGTGGTGATCAGCATGAAGATAATAATCATCAGAATCATCGAGGAACCAGAGTGATTTCTGTTCCCAGTTTCCTCCCTGTTCCCATGTCCACATGTCGATGCCACCCACATATACTTTGTTGGGGTTGGTTGGATGGACTTTCACTGTATTGTTATAATATCCCTGGGTTCCGACAGGATTGAAGTTTTCACTGCCTCCCGGGCCGATAATTTCCCAGGATGAACCTCCGTTGGTTGTTCTGTAAACATTGTAAAGACTTGTTGAGCCTGTTTTGGCAGCCATAGCATAAATGTAGTTGTTGTTGCTGGGTGCTATATCAACTTCAATTCTGGACACTCCGGATAAAGGCAGCATGCCTGTGCCGGTAGACATATTGGTGAAAATTGATCCTCCGTCATGTGACAAATACACTTTATTGCCCATAACGAGACTAATCACATTGCCGTTTGCTGAAATATCAACGTCAGTTGCTTTGGCAGTGTTTGCAGGGAAAGAAGACAGTGGATTTGTCCATGTGGAACCATTATCGCTACTCATTCTGATTCCTTTCTGTGTTGCAACATATATATTGCCGTTGGGATGCACTTTAAGGTCGTAAACATATTCCCATGAATCATCAGAGTTAGGATCAGTGGAAGCCACATGTTCAAATGTTGTTCCTGTTGCATCAGTTGATTTAAATAGTCCATACCCAACAAATCCGGTGCTTCCGTTAGTGGTCCCGTCAACAGGAGCAAAACCTTCACCGGTGCCATACCAGATGATTCCATTGGGAGCCTGATCAATACAACTGACAATGAGACTTTCCTGAATGTCGTTTACAGGAAACCATGACTGGCCGGCATTTGTTGTTTTCCAGATTCCACCTGAAACAGAGCCAACATACATTATATCTGGATCTGTTTTGTCAAAAATGATTGACCTTACGCGTCCGCCCTGATTGGTGGGGCCAATGTTGTGCCATGTTAAAGAGGATGATTTGTTTGAACCTATTGCTTTAACATCGTTCAGTGCATTGAGGTAGTCTTCGTAATGGAATTCTCCGGTTTCAACATTGTTTCGCATTGAAGCATAATACTCCAGGGCTCCGGTATATCCTGCAGCAGCAGTTTGTTTTCCACTTTCTTCACGGGGAGTGTATCTGGCTCCTTTCTTCTGGGCAGTTGCTGTCGCTGTTAAAAGCAGGGCAATCAGTCCGAATAAAACAACATAGATTTTCTTCTTCATAATTTTAACTTATTAATATTCTTTATTTTATGGATTTCAAAAAGGTTTGTGTTGAAATTTTGAACTAGCAAAAATAGTCGTATTTTCAAAATTAGCAAAAAAAAACATCAATTAATTTCAATAAAAAGACAAAGGTCGCATTGAATAAGTATTCGGTATGCTGACTATCAGTTGGTTCTGTTCCCCAGGTGATACGATAAATATAATGTGTAAAAAACCTGAAAATTGTTGGTAAATGACATGATTGGAATTTTTTTCAGGAAAGCATTCACCATAAGACCGGTTTCAAGTGCTCTGACATTACTGTCATCCACTCCGTGTTCAAAACTGAATCCAGCTTTCAGATGAAGTCCGGGATACACACTGATCTCATCAAAGCCTTTTAAAAATGGACCGCGGCCATAAATATTATCATAAAAATGTTCTTCTGGATTATAGCGCTCGAGTGTTGTCACAGGAAAAGATCCTGAAAATTCAAAGATATAAAGGTAAACAGGTTTTGCAACCCCGGCAGTTGCCCCTAGAGAAAGAAATCTGCGGATTTCAATGCCTCCCCAGTAAGGCTTTTCATTGAGAATCTTTTGTGTTCCTACACTCGCCTGAAGAAGCATAAAATAACTCATCTTGCCGTAAACATAACTCTTGGCGTTGACAAACAGTAATGCATTTGACATCTTTACTTCTTTGGGGTGCTTCATTGTAAAGAAACTGAAATCAAACATGCGTTTTTTCAGAGCTGTTTGATTATATCCTGTCCTGTATCCAAAGCCCCAGCCTTGAGTATGAACCTGACCGTAAAAACTGCTTTCGTATTTCAGTAAAATTCCAGTCTCAGTTGATGCAGGTAACTGAGCGTATATAAAAATGCCGTTGATAAAAACGACAAAACAAACGATCAATCGTTTGAACATATTTTGTTTTCTGCAAATATACAAAAAAAAGCCTGAATAAAACGGGGTATTCCTACTAGTAATTATAGGATTTGTATGCAGGGCATTTTTCTTTTGTACGGCATGAACTGAAAACAAAAGCAACAACTAAAACAAGCAATAATACAACTGCTAACTTTTTCATGAGTAGTTTTCTATTTTTTGCAAATATAAACACAAAACGAAAAAGTAGATAAATAAATTATTGCTAACTTTAATTTTTTTTTAAACATCGACACTTTATGTCACAAATTGCAGCACAAAATGTACGCATTCACCAATCCTGGAAGCCTTATCTGTCGCGGGAGTTTGAAAGCGAATATTTCAGCAGACTGAAAGAGTTTCTGTTGAAAGAAAAATCTGAAGGAAACGTTTTTCCGCCATCATCAATGATATTTGCTGCGTTTGACTTATGCCCATTTAATCAGACCAAAGTTGTGATTTTAGGACAAGACCCCTATCATGGTGCAGGGCAGGCTCATGGATTGTGTTTTTCAGTACCTGATGGAGTTGATTTCCCCCCATCATTGAAAAATATTTTCAAGGAATTAAATAGTGATATCGGAATGCCACTTCCAACTTCCGGAAATCTTGCCAAATGGGCAAAACAAGGGGTGTTGCTTATCAATGCCACACTGACCGTCAGGGAAAATCATGCAGGCTCGCATCAGAACAAAGGATGGGAACTGTTTACTAATCAGGTGATTAAGCTGCTGGATCTTCACAGGGAACATCTTGTCTTTATGCTTTGGGGGAATTATGCCAGAACAAAAAAAGCACTCATTGATTCTCGGAAACATCTCATTCTTGAGGCTGCCCATCCGTCTCCACTTTCAGCAAGCAAAGGGTTTTTGGGGTGTAAGCACTTTTCTGCATGTAATTCCTATCTTCAGGAAAAGAATATTACTACTGTTAATTGGACATTATGAGACTTTTTTTTGCTCCTGCTTTTACTGTGTTTTTGTTCCTGCTGTTGAGACTTGTTGCACAGGGACAAATTCAGCTGTCAGTTCGCTGTGTGGAGGAAGATTGCGGCAAACTGAAAAGTGTCATTTCTGATTCTATGTTTGAGGACCGGAATCAAATGAACGCGTGGATGGACTCATTGCTGTTTTCATTGAGAAAAAACGGGTATCCTGCCGCAGATTTTGAAGCTGTTGAAGCACGTGGAAATAGTGTTATCGCATATCTGAATCCTGGACCCGAAGTTATTTTGGCCAGTATTCAACCTGGAAATATTGACGAAAGAATTCTGAAAAAAATCAGATTCCGGGAACATCAGTATCACAACAATTTGTTTCGACCTGATGAGCTTTATACACTGTTATCCTCTGTTGCCAGAGAATATGCTGATATTGGCTATCCCTTTGCCAGAGTGTATCTTGGGAAAATGGTGTACAGAAATGATACTGTTCAGGCCTTGCTCCAGTGTGAACCTGGTCCTGTGGTTTTTATTGATACAGTTGTGAATTCCGGAAATCTTGAGGTAAATTCCGGAGTGCTGTATGCAATGGCAGGGATTGCCCCGGGAGATATTTATAATTACAAGACACTCAGCACCATATCTGAGAGACTAAAAAAATACACTTTTATCAGAGAAGCGAAGCCTCCGGAGATTTTATTGTCCCATGAAGGATGCGTTGTGAATCTGTTTCTGGATAAAAGAGCTGTGAATACAGCTGATGGTATTGTTGGATTTATGCCCGACTATAGAGAAGAAGGCAAGTTGTTTCTCACAGGAGAATTGCTTTTTTCAGTGACCAATTCAATGGATCTGGGAGAAACAGTGCTGGTCAGATGGAGACAACCAGAAAGATTTTCACAAACACTGAAGACAGGTTTGATGTTGCCTTCACTCATCCTTACTCCTTTTGGACTAAACTGGGATTTTCATCTTCAGAAAAAAGATACAGTCTGGATCAGTACTGATAATAAAATTCTCCTCTCTTATCCGGGTCTTAACAGGATTTTTCCTGGAGTGTATGTGCAGTATTTTTCAAGTTCGCTGATTTCAGTTCGCCAATTTGAGTCTTTCAGTGAGCTGCCTCCGGTGAACGATATGAACGTGGTTTCTTTTGGGTTGGAGTTTGTTTTTGACAGTCGTGATTTTTCATGGAATCCCAGATCAGGTATCAACTGGGTAGTTGACTGTTCTGCAGGTAAAAAAACGATCATCAAAAACAATGCACTCGATGAAAGCATCTATAAAGGTGTGCAGATGGTTTCTCCAAGAGTAAGAGCTGTTTCTGATTTCAGCTGGTTTATTCCTGTCAGGAAGAACAGCTGCCTGATGTTGAGGGTTTCTAATGGTATTGTGCTGTCAGAAAAGACATTTGAAAATGAAATGTTCAGACTCGGAGGCTTGAATAATATGAGGGGCTTTGAGGAAGATTTTTTTTATTCCACTAGCTTCGGCATGCAAACCATTGAATACAGATATCTGTTTTCTGAATTGTCCAGATTCGTTGTATTTGCTGATTGGACATATATTGAGAAAAGCAATGACAAAGGCTTGATTATACAACGACCATTCAGTGCAGGAGCTGGTGTCACACTTGAAACAGGATCAGGCCTGTTTTCTCTTTTCTGGGCTGTGGGAAAGCTTCAGAATCAACCTCCGGACTTTCGTGGGTCAAAAATCCACTTCGGATATTCAGTTGTTTTTTAAACTGTTTCAGAGACAGTAAAAAATTATAATGTAATTTTAAGGCCTGAATGTGAACTCAGAGCATGATGAAATACTCCGGATACAAATTTTGCATTTTTCTGGTTCTGATTATCTGGATTGCAGGATGCAGGGATAACCGTCTGACAAATCGTAATCTGAGCTTGTTGTATGATAACACCAAACCGTTTTATCTGTTTCAGTTTTCTTTTTTTCATTGCTGTAATGATTCTGTAGAACTACAGTTTCGGGTTCCTCTGCATGAATTTCAATATAAAAAGGATGATACGGCATCAACTTATAAATCGGACTTCTCCCTGACATGTAGTTATTATAAGGATCATAAAACAAATCAGCCCGATGATAGTGTTCCTTTTTTCTTTTCTGACAGCTCGTACTACAGACAGTATTATTGGAAGGACTATATCGTGAAACTCCCCTGGGGTAAATATGAAACAGGGCTCATCAAACTTGAGGTTGTGGACCGAAACAAAAAGCAGGGCGCGACATATACTTTTTTACATGACAGGACAACCAGAGCAAACAGGAATTATTTCTACCTCGAACACATTAGTCAGGGGAGAATGCCTCTAAATATTATGAATACTACTGATACGTTCCGTATTCATATGTCTCCACTGATTTTAAAAGACACTTTGCTAGTTTATTATTTTCAACCGGTCAGGGAATTTCCTCAGCCCCCATTTTCATTCGAAAATATTATCCTTGCTCCCTATATCCCAGACAGTATATTTACAGTCCCTTTGATCAACTCTGCAACACCTCTGTTGTGTCCATTCAAAGCCGGACTGTATCATTTTATGGCTGATACCATTCAGAAAGCAGGATACACGTTATTTATTTCTGAAGAGGATTTTCCATTTATTACAACTCATGAGCAGATGGTGCCGCCTTTAAGGTATCTGAGCACAAACAAGGAGTTTAAAAAAATGGAAGAAAATCCGGATAGTCAGTTGGCAGTTGAGGGATTCTGGCTCAGTATTACCTCAGATCCTGAAATTGCTCGAAAGCATATCAGGGAATACTATACAAGAGTGCAGTATGCGAATATTTTCTTTACAAGTCATAAGGAAGGGTGGATGACAGACAGGGGGATGGTGTATATCATCATGGGGACACCAAATATTGTGTACAGAACTTCGTACAGTGAAATCTGGATTTATGGGGATGACAGAAACTTTTACTCCACCTCATTTGACTTCAAGAAAGTCCTCAATCCCCTGTCGGATAATGATTTTGTGCTTCTCAGAAATCCGACATATAAGGACAAGTGGTATAGAGCTGTTGATATGTGGAGAAAATAATGCAAATTTGCAGTTTAAAGAAATTCTCATAAAATGAAAGATGCAAAACCTGTTTTTGGAATACATCCTGTGGTTGAAGCACTGAAATCTGCCGACAATATTGATAAAGTATTTATAGTGAAAGACTTCAGAAGTGATGTCAGAAAGGAGATTTTGAAACTGGCTTTTGACAGGGGAGTTCCGGTGCAGTTTGTCCCTCCCGAGAAAATGAAGAGACTTGTTCCCAACGGAAATCATCAGGGAATTGCGGCAGTTATAGCTCCTCTTGCATTTAGTGAAATTGAACATCTTGTACCATGGTGGTATGAAAATGCCATTGACCCGATTGTTCTTGTTCTGGATGAAGTAACAGATGTGAGAAATTTCGGCGCTATTGCAAGAACTGCGGAATGTGCAGGAGTACACGCACTTCTTGTGCCATGGAAGAATGCTGCAGGCATTAATGAGCTTGCAGTGAAAACATCAGCAGGAGCCCTGTATAATGTTCCCCTTTGCCGGACAAAAAGTCTTACATCATCATTGAAATTTCTGAAACAATCGGGATTTCAGATTGTTGCCTGCACTGAAAAAGCTGATTTGCTTCATACGGATGCTTCACTTCATAGTCCGATTGCAGTTGTCCTTGGGAGTGAGGAATATGGAATATCCTCTGATGTGTTAAAACTTTCTGATGAGCTAATCAAAATCCCTTTGTTTGGTGAGGTTCAGTCACTCAATGTTTCAGTGGCTGCAGGAATAGTCTTGTATGAATTGGTCAGACAGAAAATGCAAAAATCATAGAATTTTTATTGTCAGAATATTCATCCTTGATAGAAAACAGTTTTACTATGAAAAATTTAGTATTTTTGCACTCCAAAATTTCTAAACAATGGCGAAAGTAAAAAACACTCAGAACGTGAAGGGACAAGCTCCTATTGAATCAGTTGAGTCAGGACTATCCAAAATTGAGAGATTCCTTGAAGAGAATCAGAAAAAAATTACCTATATTGTAGGAGGGATCATTGTTGTTGTCCTTGCAATTTTCAGCTATAACAAATTTATTCTTCAGCCAAAGGAAAAGGAAGCCTACGAACAAATGTTCATGTCCGAATATTATTTCAAGGTTGATTCTCTTGATTATGCCTTGAATGGTGATGGAACAAACCCCGGATTTTATGATATTACAAGTGATTATAAATGGACATCAGCAAAAAATATGGCTCATTACTATATAGGAATAATTCTTATGAAACAGGGCCAGTTTGAAGACGCCATTGATGAACTTGAAAAGTTTAAATCGAAGGATCAGATTCTTGGAGCTATGGCAAAAGGTGCCATTGGAGATGCTTACGTGGAGCTTGGAGATCTTGAACAAGCCGTTGAATATTATCTGGAAGCAGCCAATAACAGACCTAATTTTTTTGTTACTCCCGTCTTTTTGTCAAAAGCAGCCTGGGTATTTGAACAACAGGGAGAATATCAGAAAGCCATTGATGTCTATGGTCAGATAAAAACTGAGCATTTTCGGTCATTTGAAAGCAGAGAAGCTGACAAGAACATTGCCTATCTTGAAGCAAAACTCAACATGGAATAAACATGCCCCGGAAGCGTACAAATCTTTCAGCCGGAGCTGAAGAAAAAGCCTTGCCGCAACTGAAAACATCGCGTATAGGAATTGTTGTTTCTGAATGGAACAGGGAAATTACGGGGGCAATGCTTATAGCAGCCCTGGATACTTTGGCAGAAGCAGGAATTAAAGAAACAAACATTTTCACAGAATGGGTCCCCGGTAGCTATGAGTTACCTCTGGCTGCTCAGTTTATGATTCAGTACAGAAATGCAGATGCTGTGATTTGCTTAGGATGTGTTATTCAGGGTGAAACAAGACACTTTGAGTTTATTTGTCAGGCTGTTGTACAGAATATCGCTCAGCTTGGACTTGTTCATAATACACCTGTGATTTTTGGAGTGTTAACAACCAATACTATGCAGCAAGCTGTTGAAAGATCAGGAGGAAAGCACGGAAACAAAGGTGTTGAAGCTGCAGTGGCTGCATTGAATATGATAGCACTGAAAGAAAAACTGAAGAAAAAATAATCAATAACTCTGGCTTATGAATGTATTATTTCTGGGAACACCGGAGTTTGCAGTTCATACATTACTTGCTGTCTCTCAAAGCAATCATAGGGTTGTCGCTGTGGTCACTGCTCCTGATAAAGCTGCAGGAAGGGGTCTTAAACCAAAGATGTCAGATGTTAAAAAAGCTGCTCTTCAAATGAATATTCCTGTTTTACAGCCGGAGAATCTCCCGGATGATGAGTTTATACAGAAATGCAAAGACCTGAAGCCCGATATTGCTGTTGTAGTGGCTTTCAGAAAACTACCCGAAAAACTATGGAAACTGCCCATTCACGGGACGTTTAACCTTCATGCTTCTTTGCTGCCCCATTATCGGGGTGCTGCCCCAATCAACTGGGCACTTATTAACGGAGAAAAGGAAACCGGGCTGACTACATTTTTTATTAATGAAGGAATAGATACTGGGTCTGTTATCCATAGGATAAAAATTCCAATTATGAATGATGACAATGCCGGAAGGCTGCATGATAGGCTTGCTGCTGAAGGCGCCCGACTTGTGGTAAAATCTCTTGATAGCATCTCCCGTGGTAATATTTCTCCTCAAACTCAGGATGAAATCATACGAAATGAAAACATTTCATTCATTCGAAAGGCTCCACGCATTTTCAAAGATGACTGCAGAATTGACTGGACAAAATCTTCTGAACAGATCAGAAATCTGATCAGAGGACTGTCTCCACATCCTACAGCATTTTCAAACATGAAGCATGAAACAGGGAAAACGATTCTGCTTAAAATCTTCGATGCTGAAATATGTAGTTCTGATATGTTTGTTACTCCCGGGCATGTTGTTCTTACAAAAAACAGTATGTTGATCGGAACAGGTGACGGGAATTGCCTTATGGTAACAGATGTGCAACCTGAATCAAAAAGCAGAATGAGTGTGCGGGCTTTTATCAATGGTTTGAAAGATCCTACAGCCTGGGTCTTTGATGAATGATTTTTCTTTTCTTGTGTTGATGAAACGAAAAATAATTGACAATTTATATAAGAAAAAATCGGTTATTTACTTGATTTTTTTCTTCGGAATACACCGATAATAGTGAATTTCAAAAAAAATCGGACAAAAACACATTGTTTTATCTATGATTTTCTGGGTTTTATACAAAAGATTTCAACAAAATGAGCAAAATATTAACATTTTCGGGGTTTTATGAGCATTTATTCATTTATTGTTATTACTTTTGAATTACATTTAATTTTAAAAAAGAAAGAAAATTATGAACAAAGCACAATTAATTGACGCAATTGCAGCTGAATCAAAAATGACAAAAGCTGACGCAAGAAAAGCATTGGATGCATTCGTAAACGTTACAGGAAAAGCTCTGAAAAAAGGCGAACGCATTACTTTGGTAGGTTATGGTACTTTCTCAGTTGCTAAAAGAAACGCCCGCAAAGGTCGTGACCCAAGAACCGGAAAGGAAATCAAAATCGCTGCTAAAAAAGTGGTAAAATTCAAAGCAGGTGCTGATTTAGCTGGAAAAGTTAAATAAGCCTTTGTTGCTGACCAAAAAAGAAGGGGTTGTCATTTTGACAATCCCTTTTTTAATTGACAATCTCTGAAAATATAAAATTGCGTTCTATAGGAAATCTTTGAAGTATCTGTAAATTTTTTCATAAAGATGGCCCCGATTTCCCCATCCCACGTTATGTTCTTCAGTGGGATACACAAAATAATCAACCTGTTTTTTTGCTGCAATACTGCTTTCAAGAAACATCAAACTGTGCTGCCAAACAACCACAGGATCAACAGACCCGTGAATTATGAGTAAGCGTCCTTTCAGATTTTTTGCCTTATCAAGTAGCCCGGACTGCTTATATCCATGAGGATTGTTTTCAGGTGTTCCCATGTAACGCTCTCCATACATCACCTCATAGTATTTCCAGTCGCAAACCGGAGCACCAGCCACACCAACCTTAAACACATCAGGTTGTTTAAGCATCAGACTGATGGTCATAAAACCACCGTAGCTCCATCCGTGAACACCGATTCGTTCTGAATCAACATAGGGCAGGGTTTTAAGGTATTTGATTCCCTCCATCTGGTCTTCTACTTCGGCACTTCCCAGATTGTGAAAAATAGCAGTTTCAAATTCAAATCCCCTATTGGACGATCCCCGGTTGTCTAAAGTGAAAACAAGAAAACCCTCCTGAGCCAGATAATTCAGAAACAAACCGGAACCTCCAAGCCAGCTATTGGTTACCAACTGGGCATGAGGGCCTCCATAAACATAAACAATAACAGGATATTTGATGGCAGGATCAAAACTTGCAGGTTTGATCATTCGGCAATATAAATCAGTCCCTTCAGAATTTTTTATTGTAAAAATTTCAGTTGTAGGCATTGAATAATTTTTCAGAGGGTCTGTGTTTTCCAGCAATATTGCTATTGTTTTTCCGGAGGCATCAACAATTTCGGCCTGAGATGTAATTGTAAGACTGCTATAGCTGTCAAAACAATATTTGCCATCATCACTGAAATCGCCATAATGTGTGCCGGGTTGTGAAGACACCTTTTTCATGGCTCCGGTTTTCAGCTTGACACTATATATGTGCTGTTCAATGGGAGACTCTAGTGTAGCATGAATAAACACCTGTGAACCCTTGGTATCAAAACCCAGTACTTCGGTTACAACCCATGCTCCTTTTGTCAGCTGTTTGATAAGTTCTCCTGATGTATCGTAGTGATACAGATGCCAATTTCCGTCTCGCTGACTCATCCACAGGAACTCAGTGTTGCTACCGGGCAAAAAATACAATGGATAGAGAGGTTCAACGTAGACATCAGACTGTTCTTCAAACAATGTCTTTACAAACTTTCCTGTGGTAGCTTCATACATATTGAGTTTCAGATGATTCTGATCTCTGTTGAGAAGTCCTATGAAAATATATTGTTCGTCCGGACTCCAGGTTACAGATGTAAGATATTGCTCACGGGGTTCCCCGGTTTTCATAAAGACAGTAGTTCCGGTTTTTATATTATAAACACCAAGAGTCACATAATGACTATTCATGCCGGCCATAGGATATTTTTCGGGAACTAGTTCAGCCACTCTTGCTGTAACATCTACAATAGGATAACTGGTCACATCACTTTCATCCATTCTGTAAAAGGCAAGATAGGTCCCTTCGGGAGACCAGAAAGTTCCTTTTGTGATACCAAACTCCTCTCTGTGAACATAGTTGCACATTTTAATGTTGGGATCAGTTTCGGATGTGACTGCAATTTCTTTGTCTTTAACAGAAATATACAGATTTTTCCCCTTTGTGTATGCCATAATGTTATTTTTAGCACAGAAATCTGTAGATTCTGCTTCTGCTGGCCAGGAATTTATTTTAACAGCTTTTTTTTCAGGAACAGAATATTCAAAATACATATTGGCATGCTGAAACAGAAAAGTGTTTTTATCTTTCCATTCAGGATTGGGAAGACGCCTCATTTCAGATCCTGAACTGCCAAGATCGGCAACATAGGGAGCTATGGCAGCATTGAGATGATCTACATTAAGAATGGTTTCGGTTTTATTTGAAGGAAGAATGATTTTCTGAAGACTAATCATGTCTTTGCTGTAAGCAAACTCCGTTGTTCCCGGAATCCAAGACGCAATCCGGATGCTTTTGGGATACAGTGAAGCGTTAGTTGTAACTGAATAGGGATCAAGCTTTTTGTTTTGTGCAACGGCAGGAGGGAGTATTATTCCTGCTGTCATCAGAAATAACAATGCAATAAAAAGTTGTTTCATATCGAAAGCTTTATTTAATGAGCGAAATAATTTCCTGTAAAATCTTTGGGTTTTCATGTGCTGAATTTCCCACCACAACAGCTGTAGCACCTGCATCTGTTATTTGTTTTGCGATTATTGCAGATCTGATCCCTCCCCCAGCAATGAGCGGTATCCTGATAGAACGGCAAATTTCAGAAACAAAGTCTGGCTGCAGAGGAACAGAAGCTCCGCTTCCGGCATCTGCATAGATGCATTTCATTCCCAGCATCTGCCCTGCCAGTGCAGTACATGCAGCAATTTCAGCTTTGTCGGCTGGTATAGGAAGTGTGTTGCTCATATAATGTGCTGTGGTGAGTTTTCCTCCATCAATAAGCATATATCCGGTGGGAATAATTTCCAGAGCTGAGTCCTTCAACTCGGGTGCAGCGATCACCTGATTGCCGATTAAAAAATCAGGATTCCTTCCCGAAATCAGACTCATAAAAAGAATTGCATCAGCATTTTTGTCAATTTGTCTGTAATTTCCCGGAAAAATACACACAGGAATGTCGGTCATTGATTTTATGGTACTGATAGTTACACCCAAGTCTCCTTTTGAAATGAGACTACCTCCCGCCAGGATGATATCAATCCCGTTATTTCCAGATACAGAAAGAGTGTTCTCAAAATGCTTTTCTTCAAAATGATCAGGGTCAATGAGAAGCATCAGCATTTTTCTGCCTTCCGTGTAAGCTTTGTTCAGCTGTTCAAGCAGATGCATAAAGAGAAATTTGTTCACAAACCTACAATTTTTTCTGGAAACCGCTGTATGAATCCGCAATTATTTTTTTTAATTACAAAAACAAATTAGTTTATTGTTGTAGCAGGCTTATGAATTATAAAATCCATTTCAAAATACATTAACTTTGCAATAAACTACTGGTATGAGATCATATATTTTTTTCTTTTTTCTTCTTACAATGTTTTCCGCTTCGTACTCACAGGATATGAACAGGATTATTTTTGATGAACAAGCTCAGAAGGAAGTGATTCTGGGATATTGTGATGCTGAAGGACTTCGTTTAACGGTATGGTCTGAACTTTTTGACGGGACATACAATGACTACCAACCTGACATGGAAATTATTTTTGGCATGATGCCCCAGATGCAGGATGTGGACATTGTCATTACCCTTGGAACTTGGTGTGGAGATAGTAAACAGCATGTTCCATCGTTTTTGAGAATACTGAAGGAGTTGAATTTTGAAAGCTCCAGATTGACTATGATCGGACTTGACAGAAGTTTTAACGGAGGAGAAGCCGGAGTAAGACCATACCAGACCGAAAAAGTTCCGACATTTATTTTTTTCAGAAACGGAATTGAACTGGGAAGAATTATTGAAACTCCGGAGAAAACCCTGGAAGAACACATGGCAAAAATATTCGGGCAGTAATGAAAGAAAAAGAGAAAAAGCAAAAAATCGCACTCAATCTGATGGGGGGAGTTGAACAACCTCCTCAGGTAAACGAGAAATTGCTGAGGCAGATGCGTATAAGAAAGCCCTACCTGGATATTAATATTGAACATTTGTTTAAAGGAATTATCAGCGGAGACAGAGTATTGCTTGGAAAGGCTATTACTCTTGCCGAGAGCCATCTTGAAAAACATCAGGATGCTGCCAGAATATTGGTTGACCGTTGTTTGCCATATGCAGGAAAGTCTGTCAGGATAGGTGTTACAGGTGTTCCTGGTGTTGGGAAAAGCACTTTTATTGAAGCAATAGGGATGAGTCTTATTGCAGGGGGACATAAAATTGCCGTACTGGCAGTTGATCCAAGCAGTGAACGTACCAAAGGGAGTATACTGGGTGACAAAACACGCATGGAAAACCTGTCAGCCCGAAAAGAGGCGTTTATAAGACCTTCACCTTCCTCCGGAACCTTGGGTGGTGTTGCCCGAAAAACCAGAGAAACTATTGTGCTCTGCGAAGCAGCAGGCTATGATGTCATCTTTGTTGAAACAGTTGGTGTCGGTCAGTCAGAAGTGGTCGTAAAAAGTATGGTTGATTTCTTTCTGTTACTTGTTCTTGCAGGTGCTGGTGATGAACTTCAGGGAATTAAAAGAGGAATTATGGAGATGGCTGATGCTATTGTAGTACATAAAGCAGACGAAGACAATCTGCTTAAGGCACAAACAAAAGTTCGCACTTATGAAAGTGCACTTCATTATTTTCCGCTGCCTGCTTCAGGGTGGACACCAAAAGTGATTGATTGTTCATCAATTATAGGATATCATATACCCGAAATATGGAAAATGATTGAGGAATATTTGCAGTTCACCCGAAACAACAGTTATTTTGATCAGAACAGACAGGAGCAGGAAATCACCATACTAAAACAAACTCTTGATGAATACTTGAGGAACTCATTTTATAATAACCCTCAGATAAAAGGTATTATCAATGACTTTGAGATACTTATCAGACTGAAGAAAATTTCAGCATACCAGGCTGCGGGAGAATTGATACGGAGATTTAAAGAGGGATAAGTGGAATAGAGGTATAAAGGAAAGATATAAGGTTATAGGGGCATATAATATTGAATATTGCTCCAAAGGAGTCCACTTGG
>CAYRXH010000015.1:0-37336 GCA_964428185.1 uncultured Bacteroidales bacterium | reverse complement strand
ATTTGAAATAATCAACAAATATATAACAATTGTCGTTTAAAAACAAGAAAAATGTGATGAAAGAAATGTCTGCTTCCTGGTAGTTTGAAATTTTATACACCACATTAAATTGCAGCACTTTATCAGATGTAGTTTTCAATGCTTGCGGATTGATAATTGAATTTTCGATTCACTATCAGTTGCAAATAATGTAACTTTGAAATAAAAAAAATGAAAGTGTTTTATATACTGATTGGTTTATGTGTATCCCTGTCGCAGTCATGTGTTCATCTGCAATCTGAATCTGATCTGCCCAGTCAGCAGGCAGTTGTTCAAGATTCTGTAAAAATTATTTTTGTGGTTGAACCCAAAATGTTTCCCTCATCATGGTATGATAGTCCCATTGACGGACAGGCAGAATCTCTTCATCCTGATGAATATGACCGGAGTATGGAAATTGTAAAAAAAGCCATGTCAAAATATCCTGAAGGTTTCCTTGAGAAGCATATTGAAACAATTTATGTTGTTGATCAACTCAGTTTTTACGGGGTGGGCTATGGCGGCACCAACTCAAATGATGCCGTATATCTTGCCAATCAGGGAGTGATCAACGGATATACCGATCAATATCTGGAGCAGTCATTTCATCATGAATTTTCAAGCATCCTCTTCCGAAAATGTCCTCATTATTTTCCTGAAAAGGATTGGGTTAAAAACAACAAAGGTTTTTCCTATGGAACGGGTGGTATCAATGCAATCATTGAAGGAACAGCCTCCACAGAATTATCTGAAAAATATGTAGCAAACGGCGTCTTGTGCCAGTATTCAATGTCTGATATCGAAGAAGACTTCAACGTTTTTGCAGAGCAGATTTTCTGTGCTTCAGATGAGTTCTGGGCATTGGTTTCAGGATCTCAACTCCTTCAAAGAAAACTGAATATCATCATTCAGTTTTATAATTCTCTGGATGAAACATTTCAGTATGAATATTTCAGAAAAATTTCAATGGAATAGAACTTAGCAGCCCTGTCCTTTGAGAATGATTTTATCACGGGATTTGGTATATTTAATATCAAGGATTGACTGCAATACGTTCAGAACACCATCAATATTAAGATTGTTGAAATTGACTGTCAGTCTGCAGTCGCTGATGGGACCTTCCAGTTCAATATGTGTTCCGTAGGCTCTGTCAACCATATATACAATGTTATCGAGACGTTCGTTTTCAAATCTCAGATTAAAGGTTTTCCATGCGTTCATATTCATATCCGAAACACTTGCTTTTCGTGGTGCTGCTTCGTTCTGACCAAAGGTTGCTGTCTCTCCGGCAGTCAGTACAATAGTTTCGCCGGTGGGCTTGTAGGTGCATTGCACTGTTCCTGTTTCAACAAGGACTTCGGGAAATTCCCAGGGAATGGCTCTGACAAAGAATGAAGTTCCCAAAACAGTGACTGTCATATCAGTGGTTTCAATGATAAACGGTTTGTCAGCCTCAGGTGTAACCTCAAAATACGCTTCTCCCTTCAGGTAAACCGTTCTGTCGTTTTTTGCAAATCTTCTGGGATAAGTCAGTTCCGATTCTCTGTTGAGTGAAACAGTTGAACCGTCTCTCAGTTCGAAAACAAGAGTTTCGTTTTGTGCCACTTTGACTAGTTCCTGACTCATATATGCCTGAATTCCAAACCATGAAGATACCCCGATGATGATGGCCACAGACGCAGCAATGGTCAGTTTTCTCAAACTGAACATAGTGTGACGCGGTTTCATTTTAATCTTTACAGATGAAGAAGTCATTTTTGTACTGAAGGCTTTCCATGCTGCATTGGTATCAATTCGGGTCATTTCAACCATATCAAGAACATTCTTCAGACTTTGCAACTCTCTGCGAAGCGTTTCATCCTGTTCCAGTGCTTTTTTTATAAGCAGATTTTCCTGCTCAGTTGTTTCGTTGAGCAAGTATCTGGTTAAAAGTTCTTCACTGATGGGATTGTCAAATTGCTTCATATCTTCAATACACTTAAAAGATTGTTTACCCTTATCCTGTTCTGAAAAAAGTTCATAAAAAACATCAGCAATCCGTTAGAATAACCGGAGAGCTTTTCGCGCAGCACTTTCAGTGCTTTTGACATCTGTGCCTCAACAGTTTTGATTGAAATTCCAAGTGCATCTGCAATTTCCTGATATTTCATTTCTCTGAATCTGCTCATTTCAAACACTTCGCGGCATTTTTCTGGTAACGAAGCGATGGAGTCCTTAATAAGATGTTCCAGTTCTCTGTATTCAACCCTGTTATGCTCGTGAGCGTTTTCTATATGGGCAACTTCTACATTATCATTGAATTTTTTATGGTCTCTGATGTAGTTGAGGCAGCGGTTGCGCACTGAAGTGTACAGATACGATTTAATCTGGGTTCCCGATGCATTCAGTTCTTTTTTTTCCCAAATATTCAGAAACACATCCTGAACAATATCTTCTGATTTTTCATTGTCATAAATATACTGACGTGCAAAAAGACAAAGCCCTTTATAGTGCTCAGTGAACAATTGCTGCATCAATTGTTCTGTGATCATCACAATCCGGGTGGTATTGTCCTGTGTCATTTCAACGGCAAATATAAAAAAAATGTTTTCTTGTATGCAAATATCTCGTTTTGCAGGAATTTGTTAAAGATGTTTTTTTTTAGAATAAAACAGATATTATGAATCCGTTACAGCGAATTATTTTTTTACTTTTGCACACGGAATACTAAAAATCCGGCTTTGCCGTTCAATGTGCATGAAAAGTCGTTCAAAACAATATTTTTGTCTCTGCCCTAAGTGCGTTTTGGTCATTGTGTTGTTTCCACTGATTGCCTCTGCACAAATCAGGGGCATCCAAAATCTTCCTGCCTATGATCTCAAGCGGCTTCATTTTGGATTTATCCTCGGAGTGAATGAAATGAACTTTTCGGTGAAAAGAACTACCGACTACAGGGCATACGATTCACTGCTTATCGTTCAGCCTGAGGCTCTGTGGGGGTTTCACATCGGGATTATTTCAGATCTCAGACTCCATGATAATTTCAATCTTCGTTTTATTCCCACACTGTCTTTTGGTGACAGGATTCTGAATTATTCAATTCTGGAAAACGGTGTCATTGAGCCATACAGCAAAAAGGTGGAATCTACATTTATTGATTTTCCACTCCTGCTGAAATTTAAATCCGACAGACTGACCAATGTCAGAGCATATGTTATCGGTGGTGGAAAATACAGCATTGATATGGCTTCGCTGGCGAAAAAGAAAACACAGGATGATGATATGATTAAACTCAAGAGAAACGATTACTCAGCTGAACTTGGGGTTGGATTTGATTTTTATCTTGAATATTTTAAATTCGGAGTTGAGATTAAAATGGCTTATGGGCTTAGAGACCTTCTGAAGAGAGAAGGGAACATCTATACAAATACTATTGAAAAACTCAACACCAAGATTTTTTACCTTACTTTCACTTTTGAATAGAGGAGTTACTGTTTTCTGACTTTTCTGAAAACAGAATTATAGTCAAGATAATAGATAAACTTCAGGCTTAACAGATTAGTTTGTGGCTTGTCAAAAGTATTTGACAGATTTTCCCAATAGTCGTGAATCACGTAGTTTTGTTCATCAATAATACTGTTTTTCCATACAAGAGTCAGGTTGCTTCCGGGTGCAAATTCCCAGTTAAAAACCAGATCAATCAGAAATGAGTTGAAATTGAAATTGTCAAACTTAGGTGTTCCTTCTTCACTAAGCAGACGGCCTGATTCATGCAGCCTGAAAAATTCAATGTATTCACCTTTGGACCAGTAATATCTGAATCTGAGACTCAGAGAGAGGTTATTTCTGAACATATATTTTCCAGTAAAGGAATTTTCGATTGTTGTTACATCTCTTTTTCCAAAAACTGGGCGGCTGATACTGTCACGTCCTGCATAACCAAAAGAACTGAGATACATACTTGCGACTCCGTTGAGTTCAAACTGAAAATGATTACTCACCCTGATAATTGGATTGAGTGAAAAACTGTAGTCCCTGTTTCCGTTTTTCTTGCAGAAAGCAGTGTATAGTGAGCCGTCAAGTGCAAAAGTTTTTCTGTAGTCTGAAGAAAAACCCAGATAGAAAGTGGTCAGGGGAGGGATGATATAATAATATCCCTGAGTTCGTGGCTCATAATAATCATAGCGCTCAGAAAAATACCAGCCAGAACTTCCCCAGATGCTCAGGTGCTTTACTGTTGTCGTTGATGCGTTGAAACTTACACCTTGATTTGTGGGTTTCTGAGTTGAGATTCTGTTTGACCTCCAGAGATATGCATTGGTATTAAGGCGTAACAGTTTCCAAAAGGGATCAAAAATTTTATAGGACACTTGAATCTCGCTGTGAGATTCATCGTTAGTATAGTTGATTCCCAAATCGTTGATATTAAACTGATCGTTTTTTCTCTGGTGGTAGGCATGAAACTGAAAATTGCCTCTGACTTTTGCAGTCATCAGATTCCAGCTGTAGCCCATTTCATTGAGGGCAATATCATTGAATTGCTGGTATCTGCTGCTGGCAGCTCCGTTAAAGGTGAGAGCATAACGGTTGGATGTATCGTAGAGTTTCAGTCCTGCACCTGTAACATTGGCATCGGTTGCAGCTCCGTTTCTCAGGGCATTGGTGTTGATGATATAAACCCATGAGTTGTTGATGAGAGCTTGTCTGAGAACAAGAATATTGTAATTGGAAAGAGGTTCGGTTTCAATCTGTCGGACTGAACCGTCCTGTTTTCTTATTTCAGCAAAAGTTCTGTTGGTAATAGCATTTAAAACACCCACTGAAAGTCCTTTGCTGGTTTGTCCTGTAATTTTGAATGAGTTGATCAAGCTGACAGATGCTGGATTGCTTATCATTTCTTCGTCTTCAGCAACACTTTCCAGAGCAGAATAATAACCTGATGGGAACCTGCCGATGCGACGTGAATAAAACAATCCCCCCAGTTTAAACAAGTCCATGGATTCGAGAAAAAATAGTCTTTGCTCACTGAAATTGACTTCAAATGCTGAAAGATTTTTTACCACATCATCAGATTTAACCTGACTAAAGTCGGGTAGAAGAGTGAGATCAAGGGTAAAACTTTCATTGATTCCGTATTTCAGATCTATTCCTCCTATTGGTGTAATTCTGAAAGTTTCGGTTTGTACAGTGTTGTTATGAAACTCAGAAAAAACAGAAAGATACGGAGTTAAAGAAAGCCTGACCGGTGGTTTGATTTGACTGATTCCATAGAGTGTTCCCCAGAAAATCATTTCATTGTCAACACCTTTGGTTTCGGGAGCCCATTTGGAAAACTCTCTATATCTTCGGATGTTTCTTGTCGCCTGAAAGGCCCATACATGTTGTTCAACTGGAGGCATTCGCAGGGATGAAAAGGGAATCTTCACTTCTGCTGTCCAACCCTGAGAAGTGATTATTGTTTTGCTGTGCCAGACTGCATTAAATGAGCCATCTCGCTTTCTCCACTCGCTCTGTACATTTGAAGCAGTGACCCTGAAGTAGTATGCATCCTGATTGTTGTTGAAAGGATCGAACTGAAACACAATGTCATCAGCATTCAGATCATGATCACGGTCTCCCAGTTGTAGCAATATTGAATCAGGACTGTTGTCAAACATTTCAGCTCCGAAATAAATAGCTTCATCATCGTACAGTATATACACCATAGTCTGAAATGAAGCTTGTGTTCCCTGTCGTGGATCTGATTGAATAAACCCGGACAGTGGAATGGCTTCTTTCCAGACCTGTTCATCAAGTTGTCCGTCTATTTTTGGGCGTGTTGAAATTCTCTGTGCCTGTGCTCTGAGACTATCGTTACGTGAAAATGATAACAGGAATTGAAGTATAACAAGTATTGACAGGAGTGTGCGTTTCATGGCGCAAAGATAGAATGAATCAGGCAATAACATAAGAAAAAATATACATTTTACACAATTTAAAAGATCAATGGGAATTGGAGTTAAATTCTTAAAATTTCGTAATATTGCACAAATTTTCAATATGACTCCAAAAACTCTTTCCATAGTAATTCCTGCATACAACGAAGAAAAGACAATTCATCTCATTCTTGATAAAGTGCTTGCTGTTCAACTGATCAACGGAATTCAGAAGGAAATTGTTCTGGTCAACGATTGTTCAAAAGATAAGACCGAGGAAGCAATACAATCATACATTAGGAATCATCCTGAAATACAGTTTATTTTTTTCTCCCATCCTGTGAATATGGGAAAAGGAGCTGCACTTCACAAAGGTATTGAGATTGCTTCTGGTGATTATATTATCATTCAGGATGCAGACCTTGAATATGATCCTGAAGAATATAACCTGCTGCTGAAGCCCATGGAAAGTGGTTTTGCTGACGTGGTCTTCGGATCCAGATTTCTGGGTGGGAATCCCCATCGCATTCTGTTTTTCTGGCATAGTATCGGAAACAAATTTCTTACATTCGTATCCAATATTTTTACCAATCTGAATCTGACAGATATGGAAACATGTTATAAATTGTTCAGGTCTGAAATCATTAAGAAAATTGACTTGAAGGAAAATCGCTTTGGGTTTGAGCCTGAAGTGACAGCCAAGATATCAAGGTTTCCAGGGGTCAGAATTTATGAAGTAGGCATTTCTTATTATGGTCGTACTTATGAGGAGGGAAAAAAAATTGGGTGGAGAGATGGAGTAAGAGCAATATGGTGTATTCTTAAATACAATCTGTTCTGTAAAAAATATTTGAAACAGGCAGATTAAATAACTTTTAGTATCCTGAAATCATCAATCATTCCTTTTGCCTTCCCGTCTATGTTCCAGATGTAGCATTTGAAAGTATCGGTGTCAGTTTTTCTTTGCGGAACAGGGATCATGCAGCATGCCTGGTTCCATTGGTCTTCTGTCAGCAATGAAGGAGTAAAAAATTCAGCATGATATAACAAAATTTCACTTCCGCTTTCAAAGGAGACAACAATGGCCAAAGTTTTATCAAGTAACGGAAGCTCCGGTTTATAATAGACCTCTGCAATGACCCATTGAACTTGTTGATCATTCAGATCTTTCAGGGGACAAGTGTATTCCGGTCTGTATATCTGTTGGTTGTTCAACATGTATGAATGACCTGCAGTTCTATGCAACGAATTGACTATATGAGGCGCCATATCAGAGTTTTGCTGAGACTCAGATATTGAAAAGTTCTGATAATGAAGTTCTGAAATAAATGGAATTGCACCAGGATCTTTTGAAGTCTGATTATTCTGATTGATTCGTTTTTCGGGATGTTGTTCTTTTTTCCCTTCAAGAGCTGAAGCATAGTCAGGTTCTGTTATAAGGTCATAATATAAATGTGTTGCCCTGAGTTTTGTAATTGTTTCAACCCAGGCAAGTTTTGTCATTGAGTCATAATGGATAGAGTTGTTTAAGTATTTGAAATTCTGAAAGAAATTAAAGGCAATGAAGACTCCTGCAAGCAATAATATGAATGTTTTTCTGAATTTCCAAGTCCTGCCCATGTGCTGAATATAGGCAGCAAGAGGGAAAGCCATAATAGCATACGATTCTATCATTGCTCTGTGTCCGAAAGAACCTCCATACCACCAGCACCACCATGAAGAAATCAGATAAATATTAAATATGGTAAATATTGATAAACTCCAGAATAATTGGCGGTGCGTTTTGAATAAGCGGTAAAAACCCAAAAATGCAAAAATCATCACAGGAGTATAAATCAACCAACCTTTTCTGAAACCTGCAAGTACACTGAGAATTCTTGGTTTCAGGAAGAAAAAGCCCTCATTATTGTAAGAATAATGTATCCAGTTTCCAGTTACAGATTTCCAGTAAATAAACTGAGGGATCCAAACAATCAGGGTGAAAATACAGATGACAAACAACCACTTCCATTGTTTTGTAAGTAATTTGAGTTTTTCCCTAAAGGTTTGAACGCTTACAACATTCCAAAAGAGAAAAACAAGGAGAATCACTGCATTTGTGGGTCTGACAAGACTGATTAACCCAAGAACCAAACCAGCAAGTAAGGAATTTTTGAAATTAGCCTGCTTGTGCCACCGGTGTGTCAGAACCATGAAGGCATTGAAAAGAAAGAAACTGTATGTGTGAGACATTCCGGGCTCACGTATGATGTAATTTGATACGTTTGTAGCCAGGGCAATCAGTAATAAAACCACATTTGTCGTGAAGTCGGAGAAATAGAGTTTTAAAAGTTTGCGAAGAAAGAGCATTCCTGCTAGAAAATAGAACAGCGATGCAAACAGAATTCCGAAAGCATATGGCACACTATAGCCATCAGCCGGATATTCTGAGGAAATGGCATACACATGGCTAAGCAGAAAAAACGGAGAGTACATTATTGCAAGCCCGGCACTCATCTTCAACACATACTTTCCGTTGTCCTGCTTGAACCCCCATACCTTATCACCAAAAAAATCTCCATTTTTTTCTTTAAAAACCAGTGAAATATCATTATATATAAACAATGCCGGAAGATAAGCATAATAGTCAATCACATCATTGGCTATGATTTTCTGAGGTTCTTTCCATAAACGAAAGTTGAAGTTCAATACAATATAGACCAATGCAATTAATAAGATAACTATAGAACCACGTTTTCGCATTTTTATTTTTTTGCAAAAATAAGGAAAGTTCACTTAAAACCTATAAAAGCCTGATTTCTTATCTGGCAAATATCAGATTGTATTCGTCACCTGAATCCGGAATAAATGCATAATGACCGTCATTGAATTCTCTCATTAATAGAGGGTTATGAATTTTATTTTTTATCAGAAACCTGACCATCATCCCTCTGGCTCTTTTTGCAAAAAGAGAAACCATTTGCATTGATCCGTTTTTCAGTTCATAAAAAGAAGGTGTAATAAGTTGAATGTTTTTATTATTAATATCGATAATTTTAAAATATTCCTGTGATGCCAGATTAATTACGATATTACTGCCTGATTTCCTGAGTAAATTCTGAAATGCATCATTCACACTGTCTTTCCAGTATTCATATAAGTTGCTGAACAGTTCGGTTTCCCATTTGTAACCCAGTTCCATTCTATAGGGCATCATAAGATCCATAGGGCGGAGCAGTCCATACAATCCGGAAAGAATAATCAGGTGTTTCTGAGCATAATCAAAATCTTCAGCATAGAAATCAGAAGCTGCCAATCCGTCGTAAACATCTCCGGAAAAACACAGAATTGCCGGTTTTGCATTCTGCTCATTATGTTCAGGTATCCATTCAGCATAACGTGCTTTGGTTTGAGATGCCAGAGTTCCGCTGACCGACATCAGTTGCCTGATATCTTCTGTGTCCATCTGCCTCACCAGTGATACCAACTTTGCTGCTTTTTGCATAAACAGGGGTTGTGTTGGACTCAGTGAATGTTTGATAGGAGAAAAGTCCATTGTTTTTGATGGTGACAGTATGATCAGCATATAATTTGGTTTGAAGTGTTCACATCCAATACAAATTTTTAATAAAACAGAACATCCAAAATTTCTGTTTTTTTTTGAATACTCATGCTTGTTAAGCAAATCTATTGTTTTACAATCATACAGGGAACCATACCATGTTCTGTTGAACACATAAGAATATATGTTCCGGATGATATTGAGGACATGTCAAAAATAATCTGATTACTACCGATCATCTGCGATAATAGTAATTTGCCTTGAAGATTATAAATTTCTACTCTATTAATCAGTCCGTTTGCTTTAATCATCATCAGTTCTTCAACAGGATTGGGATACACTTCAATATTAATATCAGGTGTGTAAACAGATACAGTGCTTATTGCAATCTGTTCGGTATAAACATCTGTACCGCAGTCATTGGTAATTGTAAGTGTAACAGTATAACTTCCTCCAACAGCATACGTATGCACCGGATTTGTTTCTGTTGATGTTTGTCCGTCACCGAAGTCCCACAGATAGGTTCCCCCGCCGGTGGATTCATTGGTGAAAGTTACTGTAAAACTATTCTCAATCCATGAGAAGTCAGCAACAGGAGTCGAATAAATGTAGCCTGTTACAGGAACTTTAGGACTTTCGCAACCGGCAAGTTTTTCCACTTCCCAGTCATAAAAATAGTAGTAATATTTTACATTATTTGCTGAGTTTCCGGTGATTGAAATAACATCTCCGACAGCATAGGGATAAGGTAAATCAGGGGTGGTAGTTCCACCGTCTCTCCATAATCCTGGACTGACAGGTCCCATGAGTTTGAGTCCGGTCTGAGCAGGAATTGTAAAATTCAGTTCTACTCTGCTTTCTCCGTTGGGAATTGAAAATGTAGCACTTTCTATTATGTTGTCTGAAGCATCAAGTAAACTAATGGTTCTGTTGCCTGCAGAATTGGAATATACTTTCACCGATTTCAGTATCACTTCTTCTGTGCAATCAAAATACAAACCATGCATATTAGGCAGTGTATAATATCCACCGTTGGCTGTCTGGTTTGTTTGTCCTCCAAATACCACTGGCTGTTCTTCAACTTCAATATTATAGAAATAATAATAGTAACTTGTTGGATTTGTGCTGGCAGTGCTGCCAGTAATGGTCATCATATCGCAGATGTCAAAGGGATACCCAATGTTGTTTGGAGAAACATTGTTCCTGTAAAGATTCTGCGATGAAGCAGGTCCCAGCAGCTTGTGGCCTGTACCCATTGGTACGTGAAGAGCCAGTTGAACAGTGCTGTGACCGGCCGGAACATTAACAGTGACGGTGGCAAGTTGATTGTTTCCTGGATCTACCACTCTGAAAGTTCTGTTGCCGGCAACAGATGAATACATTTCTGCTGATTTGATTGTTATGGGTTTGAGTGCATTAAATATCAGTCCGTGTTCTGCGGCAGCATTGAAAAATGCACCTCCGGGGCCTACTGTATCGGATTTTCCGCCAAAGCATGGAGGTTCTGTTTCATGTGATGAAACAAGATAATCAGTTGTCTGAGTTAGTAAGGGAGTTGTATATGTCGTGCCGGTTTCAAGCAATGTGGTACCGGTTTCATCCCACCAGTAAATTGTTCCAGTTCCAGTTGCTGAGAAGGTCAGTGTTCCCTGTCCGCATCTGCTCTGATCTGCTGCAACAGGAGGAGTGGGTATGGCAACTTCAATATAGGATGCTCTGATCAGTGAATCTGTCCCTGAGCAACCCGAAGCCACCAACTTCACTGTGTAGATGCCGTTTGATGTGTAGGTGTGTACCGGATTTTCATTAACAGAGTTTGTACCGTCACCAAAATCCCAACTGTATTCAACATCCTGAGGCACAATACTTGAGTTGATAAACTCAACAACCCCATCACAGGTATAAACATTGGAGGCTGTAAAGTTAACATCAGGAGGAAGAGGCATAAGAGTGAAATTCAAAATAACAGTTGAGTAATCTGCGATTGCAACATTGGTATATTCCTGACTCACATATCCGTGTGCTGAAGCCCTAATGGTATAGGTGCCTGCTTTTACGGGACGATGATAATTCCCGATAGGAAGAGATGAATAAACCTCTGAATTCTGTGAGTCATGACCGATAAGTTCAATTTTTGCAACCATGGGATCTCCAGTACATCCGTCTGTCACAATTCCTCTGAAACCATACAAAACTTGTTTCATATATAAGATGAATGCCTGATAATTGTAATTCCAGTAGTTTGGGAGTGTGGATGCCGGAGGCATTTTAGTGGTTGAAATCTCATTGGTCACCTCTCGGCAATAGGCATAAAACTGCATATAATCCTGACGGCTGCCGTCAATGATATACCAAGAGGCTCCTTCGGTAACTCCCGGACCATCAAAGCCGGTTTCGTAATCTTCAAAATACCCCGATGGGCTGTTGTTCTGGGCTGAGGTTGCATATTCTGTACATACCATTATCCACCAGCTTTTATCGGGGTGATTGGTGAGTGTATAATCCCAGGGATAATTCATTAATTCGGCACCCCCATGGATATTGGCTGACATCACAAAATCTCTTTCCTGTGCCCAGTCCATAAAATACTGGGTTTCTATCTGCCTTGGTCCATTGGGGGTCGGGCTTCCATTGGGTAGGGGGTAATTCCTGTTCAGGTCATAATTGTTGGCATTTGATCTGGTTGCCCCCGAAACGGAAGTATTGCCTCCTGCATAAGTCCCATCTGGGTTTGCATTGGGATTGATGTATATTTCAACATTATTAACCAAATTGGTAACATCTGTTATGGTTCCATAATTGACCAGAAGATAATCAATAAGGCGTAACATTAGAACATAGCCGGTTACTTCATCGCCATGCATGGTAGAGGTGTAAAGAAACTCAGGTTCATCCTCATCCGTATTCACATTGTCAGAAATTACTGCGGCCAAAAGTATGCGGCCTTCAACACTATAACCGATGGTATCAAGCCTGCACAGTGAAGGATATGTTGTGGCAAAATCAACCATCATATCAATATAAGCCTGATAGGTTGGATATGAATCCCATGCATAGGTCGATTTGTCAGTCATATTATCGGTCATTCTCATGTCTTCGGGAGAGAGAAGTTCCCAGGGAGCCGGCAGAATCACATAAGGAATCTGATATTCAAGAAACAGTGCAAATTCTTTTTTGTTTGCCACTGCAATCACTTGACCGTTCTTTACGTTGTCAATACTAACAATCCTTCCAAGTTGATATAATACTTCATTTGAAGGTTGCTCAAATGAAAAGTAAATTTCAGTTTTTTGCTGAAAAATACTATCGATAATATCTTGATTATCAAATTGCTGAGCAGTCAGCTTACCGAGGAAGACAACTGCTGCCATCAGAAAAATAGAACTTTTTTTCATCGTTCTGGAGGTTGAAGAGTTTAATATTTAGTTAAGAACTTGATAAAAAAACGTTATGATTATTGGCTTTTTTTATGATTTTATGAGCATATGAGTCGTCTCACAGATAGCTTTATATAGTGTTTCATTAACCTGAAACACAGGTAATCTGAAATGATTTCCACATAAACCCATGCAACTCAAGACAGCTTTGATGCCTGAAGGGTTGCCTGATTTTAACAAAATTTTCATGAGCGGAAGCAGATAATAGTGATTTTTCCGGGCAAGTGAAAAGTCGCCTTTGGCAGCTGCATGAACTATTCCTGAAAACTCTTCAGGGAAAGCATTGGCAATGACAGATATGGCACCATCGGCACCTAGTGACATAAAGGGCAAAGCAAGTGCATCATCACCTGCAATGACAAGCAGATGTTCAGGCTTACGCTCAATTAGATCCATCACCTGATCCAAATTGTCGGTAGCTTCCTTAATGGCAATCACATTGTGACATTCCTTAGCGATTCGTATTGTTGTATCAGCTTCCATGTTGATCACAGTTCTTCCCGGTACGTTGTATAGGATTACAGGAACGGGAGAAACTTCGCAGATTGCTTTGTAATGGTGGAAGATTCCATCCTGATTTGGCTTATTGTAATATGGGCACACAGAAAGAATGGCATCGATTCCGAGAAAATCAAAGGCTTTTATCTGTTTGACCAGTTCCATGGTATCATTCCCTCCAAAACCCAGGACAAGAGGAACACGACCTTTGGTCATTGAAAGAACCTGTTTTACAGTTTCCTTTTTTTCTTCAAAAAGTATGGTGGGGGATTCGCCGGTTGTTCCAAATAAAACGATATAGTCAATTCCTCCTCTGATGACATGTTCAGTCTGTTTTGCCAATGATTCATAGTCCATGAGCCCGTTGCTCAGAAAAGGTGTTGCAATTGCCACACCTACACCTGAAAATTTGTGTTGTTTTTGATTCTGCATATGTTATTTGTGATTTTCAAAATTAAGACTTGTATGATATTACTGATAGTTTGTTTCTGTTTTTATACCTTCATTAAACATCCTGATGGTTTTTTTGACTTCTTCATAAAAATCCCGGTTATCCAGATGATCATTTTCAATAATCAGATCATACACTTTGTGGAGGGTATCCAGGTCTTTTCGTGACCTGGTGATTTTTAGTGCCGAAGCTGACAGTGCGGCAATGTAGGTCATTGGTTGAATTTGCCGGTTCATAAAATCAATCAGGATGTCAAATGGTTTCCTGATGACATCTTCAGCAAATTCGGCCTGTGGAATTCCTGAAAAGGAAGTGTTTTTCTGATTGATATAATCGTATGAAATTTTTGGGAAACACCAGTAGGGATTTTCTTTATACGGGACATACCCTATAGAGTGCACCTGTATCCCTGAATCCTGCATTTCTTTGATAATTCCGAAAATGATCTGACTGGTTCTTTCCTCAGAAGCATCAAAGAGGATGAGACAACTCCTGATGTCAGACAGAGAGCGGAGCTGTTTGTATCTCACTGTTTCAAGCTGCTCAAACTGTGCTATAAATTTTTTATTAAACAAATGGTTTCTAATTTTCCCAAACATGGAGAGAAAAATTTCAAGTTGTAAAGGTAAAAAAAATATTCTTGCTGTGAAACAGAATTTTGATGCAGGCAGGGGAATTGCTTTTTTTGAAGTTGTTTATTTCTTTTTGAATTCACTTGAGTGTGAAAGTGTTTTTCATATATTTGCATTATGAAAATCACATTTCTCGGAACTGGCACATCACAGGGCATTCCGGTGCTTACTTGCCAGTGTCATGTTTGCACTTCTCAGGATGTGCGGGATAGAAGGTACAGGACATCTGCAATGTTGTCAACAGAAGCAACAAATGTGGTTATTGATGCAGGACCTGATTTTCGGTCACAAATACTGAAAACCAATTTGAGAAGACTGGATGCTGTTTTTCTTACTCATGCACATCATGACCATGTTTCAGGAATGGATGATGTAAGAGCCTTTAATTATTCACAGAAAATGGCAATCCCAGTCTTTGGGAATAGAGAATGTCTTCGTCATGTGAGTCGCTATTATGATTATGCCTTTGAAGATGATAAATATCCAGGGGTTCCAGAGTTTGACATGAAAGAATTGGGAAATGAATCTGTAATGATAGGTGATATGGAAATATTGCCTATTCCTGTAATGCACGGGAAACTTCCTATACTGGGGTATCGCTCTGGAAATGTTGCATATATTACAGATGCCAGTTTGATTCCTGAATCATCGTTGCAATTACTCTCAGGGATTCAGGTACTTGTTGTCAATGCTCTCAGGCACAGACAGCACCATTCACACTTTAACATTCAACAGGCACTTGAAGTGATACAACAAATTCAACCACGGAGGGCTTTTCTGACACATATCAGCCATGTGGCAGGGGCTCATGCTGAGATTACTGCTGAATTGCCTGAAAATGTTGAACCAGCATATGATGGACTAAGTATTGAAATATGATTCACAGGCTCTTGAAACTGATTTTATTGCTCCTGATGATTTCAGGCTGCTCCCTCAGGAATGAAGAATCTGTTGATGCTATGATTTTTTGCTATAATGAACCATCAAACATAACTTCACTGGATCCTGCCTATGCCAGAAGTATGGCAAATATCTGGGCTGTGAATCAGATATTTAACGGACTTGTGCAACTTGATGACAGCCTCAGAATTCTTCCATGCATTGCCCACTCATGGGATATATCAGATGATGGTATGTTTTATACTTTTTTTCTGAGAACTGATGTTTTTTTTCATCCTGATCCATCTTTGCATGATGGAAGAAAGGTGACTGCAGATGACGTTGTATATTCATTCAAAAGAATTCTTGATCCTGCAGTTGCTTCACCCGGAACCTGGATTTTTCAAAATGTAAAGAGGACGGAGAATGAAGAAGCTGCCTTCGTTGCAGTGAATGACTCAGTGATGACAATTGAACTTGAAAGGCCATTTCCTCCATTTCTCGGATTGTTGGCTATGCAGTATTGCTCTGTGCTGCCCCGGGAATCAGTTGAGTATTACAGTCAGGACTTCAGAAAGCATCCGGTGGGTACAGGGCCATTTTTGTTTGCATACTGGAAAGAAAATGTTAAGCTTGTTCTGCTGAAAAATCCTTTGTATTTTGAAACTGATACTGAGGGAAATAGGCTTCCTTTTCTTGATGGGATTAATATTACATTTATTGTTGACAGGCAAACAGCATTTCTGGATTTCCTAAAAGGGAATATTCATTTGATTTCTGGGATTGATGCTTCGTATAAAGATGCACTGCTGTGCAGAAACGGATTGCTTAAACCAGCATATCAGGATGAAATTTATATGCTTACAGAGCCGTTTCTGAATACAGAATATCTAGGATTTCAGCTAGATTCAGGCTACAGGGGCTTTCAAAATCCTGCATTGTCAGATGTGAGGGTGAGGCAGGCAATCAATTATTGTTTTGACAGGGAGAAGATGATGAAATATCTCAGGAATAATATGGGAACTCCAGGAATATATGGATTTGTTCCGCCCTATATGCCCGGATTTAATAAAAATAGTAATTATGGTTACAATTATAATCCTGAGAAAGCATCGCAATTGCTTGCAGAAGCAGGATACCCAGGTGGTGCAGGTTTAGGGTCTGTGGTCCTGACCACAACATCAAATTATCTTGATATATGTCAATATATACAACATGAAGCTGATAAAATAGGAATAAAGATTCAGATTGAGGTTACACAGCCTGCTACTTTACGTGAAATGAATGCAAAAAGTGAAGTTACTTTTTTCAGAGCAAGCTGGATTGCTGATTATCCTGATGCCGAGAATTATCTGAGTTTGTTTTACAGTCGCAATTTTGCTCCCGAAGGACCCAATTATACACATTTCAGCAATTCAGAATTTGACATTCTTTATGAAAAGGCTATTATAACCACTTCAGATTCTGAAAGATATGTTTATTACAAAAAACTTGACAGTATTGTAATGCAAAATGCTCCCATTGTGGTTTTATATTATGATCAGGTTGTAAGATTTGTTCGCAAAGAAGTTAGTGGAATTCAGTCGAATCCCATGAATTTGTTAACATTAAAAAAAACAAGGATAAGCAAGTAGCAGAGAGGCTCAGTATTTGATTTTTTTCTCAGTATTGAGCCATAGGCTGAAAACCTCAGAAGCACTTTCTGAAGGATGGTGTTCTGTATGAATTTTCCTTTCTTCATAAGGTGTTTCAATTTCATCATATATAAATGAGTCATCAAATCCACCACGGGCTGCATCATGTTTGTCTGCAGCAAAATAGATAGCACGTGGTCGAGCCCAGTAAATGGCTCCAAGACACATGGGGCAGGGCTCACAACTGCAGTATATTTCACAACCTTCAAGCTGAAATGAATTGAGTTTGGAGCATGCAGATCTGATAGCAACTATTTCAGCATGGGCAGTGGGATCATTGTTTGTTGTTACATGATTGGTGCCTTCGGCAATGATTTTTCCGTCTTTCACTATGACTGCACCAAAGGGGCCACCTTTACCATTTGATACGTTTTGTCTGGCCAGCTCAACTGCCCTAAATAGAAATTCTTTGTTAAACTTATTCATAATTTTTACAAAACTACAAAAAAAAACAGAAAAGTGTGAAGATTTATATAGATTTAGCCACTGAATCAATAATGATATCAGCAGCTTCGGTTATGAGTTCATCAGTGATAATTAGAGGAGGAGAGATTCTGAGGCTGTTAGGAGCAAACAGAAACCAGTCGGCTATGACTCCTTTTTCAAGGCAGTTGTGAATCACCTTGCGACAAAGCGTTTCATTATAAAAATGAAGTGCAATCATTAGACCTTTGCCTGTGATCTGAAAATATTGACTTTTTGCAAAAAGAAGTTGTCTGAAAACATTGCCTTTTCTTTCTACTTCATCGCAAAATCCCGTTTGTGTGATTATTTGAACAGCAGCAAGTGAAGCAGCACATGAAACAGGGTGCCCACCGAAAGTAGTGAGATGACCCAAACCAGCTCCAGATGACAAAGTATTCATGATTTCATCCGAGGCAATAAATGCTCCAAGGGGAAATCCGCCTCCTAGGGCTTTAGCCAGAACCAGAATGTCAGGTAAAATATTGTAATGTTCAAAACCAAAATATCTGCCTGTTCGCCCAAATCCTGACTGAGCCTCATCAATAACCAGCAATGCACCCGTTTGATTGCAACGTGTCCGTAATTCATGAATAAATTCCTGTGTTGCAGGAATATAGCCTGTTTCTGACTGAACAGGTTCAATAAATACTGCTGCCGTCTTTTTGGTTATTAGTTTCAGACTACTATGATTATTGAATTCAATAAATCCAATGTCAGGCAAAAGGGGTCTGAATTTTCTTTTATAGGTTTCATTTCCCATCAGGCTCAATGCTCCGTTTGTACTGCCGTGATACCCGTTTTTACATGCAATTATTTCACTTCGGCCAGAATATCCTTTAGCAAGTTTTATTGCTCCTTCAATGGCTTCTGCTCCTGAATTTGTGAAATAAACTTTGTTCAGTGAAGGAGCTAGTATTGAAGTAATTGCTTCTGCAAGGCGCACCTGAGGTGAAAGAATATATTCACCGAATACCATCACATGAAGATGTTTTTGCAGTTGTTCGCTCACAGTTCTGAAAATTTCAGGGTTGTTGTGTCCTAAAGATGAAACAGAAATACCCGAAATCAGATCAATATACTGCTTACCATCACAATCAAACAGATGACAACCGTTTCCATGAGAAATAGTTAATGCGAGTGGGTCATTACTTGTCTGAGCTATGTGCTGAAAAAATGCAGTTCTGAGGTTGAAATGTGACATAAATCATACAATTTTTTCGAAAGGAATGAGAAACAGTTGCTTAAAAATTATTATGGAACTATTTGATAATCAGGAGAGTTTAAGTTTCTGATGTCTCCGGTATCATCAGAAAAGAGAATTTCAGCTGAATTGCAGGGGAGCAAAGAGTTAGGGTCAATACTCTGGTCTGTACATGAATTTATTGAATGTT
This sequence comes from uncultured Bacteroidales bacterium, assembly GCA_964428185.1. GTDB lineage: Bacteria > Bacteroidota > Bacteroidia > Bacteroidales > DTU049 > CAYMAZ01. The sequence goes on along the minus strand of CAYRXH010000015.1, from coordinate 18,436 downwards.
TAAGTACAATTCTGTTTTTGTTGATTTTGTTTCCGGTGAGGAAAATGTAAATTTTACGTGCCCTTTTCTGTGAAAGTTTTATCTGCCCGGTTTCGTCAGCATTGTCAGAATTGCCTGCATGTCCGATAATCCAGATAGTGACAGAAGGATTGTGGTTGAGGTATTCAACAATCACCCCAAGTTTCTGATATGCTTCATAGGTAAGTTCAGAGGATCCTGGAGGAAAAGAAATATTTTTAAAGTATGATTCAATTTTATTTTCTTGATCTATTGAATCATTTACAGAGATTGTTGTGTCATTCATCAAAGTGTCAGGAAGAGGTTCTGAATAAATTGGAAACCCGTAATCATCAAGTTTGTACAAAGCCACATCATCCACATAGTAATATGCTTCTCTTTTTCCAAATCCGAATTTTCGGCGTTTGAATTTTTCGTGGTTGTATTTTGTAAAGTTTCCGATTGTCATAAAACGTTCACCTCCTTCGGCAGTAAATACTCCGGCCACTTTAAACCATTCAGTTGTATCAATAAGCCCGGTGTGTTTGTAAACCTCAAATTGTGGAGGGAAATCGATAATACCTGTCTTTTGTGTATAAGGTGCTTTGAATGGATAGAAGCTGCAGCCAACAGATTTGAGATAGGCATTGGAATGTTGTGAAATTGACATGTACATTTCAAAATAGTACTGTTTTTCCTTTTCAAGAGGTTTCAATAATTCGACAATAATATATTCAGAATATCTTGGCCAGTATCTGAACCCGATATATGCTTTTCCTGTACGTGCAGGTCTGAGTTTGAAATTTTTATCCTTGATTTTGGTTTTCAGTTCTTGCTCCTTCTTTGATTCATCATATACAAAGTAATCCACAGTATTAATCATTTGCCAGGGATACATTGAAGGTCTTTTACCGCGTAAATCCTCAAACCCAGGATTTGGAATCAGATTCTGTGCTGAAAGCAGATAACCGGAGATTGTGAGTAACAAAACAGGGATTAATACTTTTAACATTCTGAAGATGATTTGTTTTTTCCTTTAAAAATGTTTTTAAAATACCTGAAATGCCAGATAATATGGAAAATAGCAATCCATGCCATTACAATTCCAAAATCAACATGCCATTTTAGAAATGTGAAAAATGAGTCAAAAAACACTTTGTAATTAATTTGTATCACAAGCACAAGCCCAAGAATTCCCGAAATGAGAAAAGTAATGAGAAGTAAAATATTCCATGTTCTTCGATGTGTCCTTTTGCTGTAAACTTTTGTTTTGTGCAGAATTATGGAAATAAAATATGCACCAAATGTAATCAAAGTCCATAATATGAAGCGATAGCTGTGTTTCTGACTATTCTTTTCAACTTTTGCAACCGATAATGCTCTCTTGAGAAAGAGATTTGATTGAGTTCGGTTCAGATTTATTTCAGAATTTTCTGAAGTCTTAACCTCGGTGCCTGAGTTTATATCTGACTGATAGGATTGATCTGTCCCGTTTTGTTTAATTTCAGTATTACCGTTTGACACACAGACTGTATCAAATATTTTAGTTATTACAGTATAATCGCAATATCCGTCACCATCTGTGTCAATGAGTCTACCACATTGTCCTTTGCAGTTTTCAATGTTAATCGGGCATTCCTGTGCAAAAACTGAGGAATTTGAAAGAATGAGTATTCCAATAATGGTGAATGTGTATAATAGTTGTAAGTGTCTATTCATTATGTAGTCATCAGGAGTATTGTCTTAACAAACGCTTAAAGTTATGTTACTTGTATATTGATCATAAAAACAAATTATTTTTTCAAAGCATCAAGATAGGCAAAAAGGGCATTGTAAATCCCCTGTGCATATTCATTGTTTCTGAATGCAGGATATATCTCATCTTGAAGGACGACATCAGTGAAATCAGGTGATAGAAGACTCTCTGTTATTTCACCATGGATGATCCGGATTTCCATGAACGCATCTGAAACAATGAAAATAAAATATTTCTGACCTGCATCGGCCCACATCATATCAATGGCACTTGTATAATCATTGAGATTTTCATAAGGAGCAACATCACCTACTGTATGAACCATAGGCATATGACCAGTCTTATTAAAAATCAATTCACACATTGAATTGATTGAATCTTCTTCTTCGTCACTAAGAATTGCCTCTTTGTCGTTTATCCAACGAGGCGCTTCTGGTAAATCAGAGACTATTTCAGGCCCATCTTCATTCATGAAATCAACTGGTTCTTCCTTCTTCCCACCACAAAAACTAAAAATTAATAAAATTACTATGAGATAAGAAATTTTCATTATTTTTTTTTTTCAAAGGTAACGAAATTTTTAATTTAAAATACCATGAAATAAAACTGTTTTTACATGTGATTGTGAATATCTTTTAATTAACACATGACAAAATGACATTAAAAAAAGTACTCTTTAAATAGAAAAAATGACATAATGACACAACACACAACTGCTACTTTAATTTGCATGTTATTGATAATCAGAAATATATTGAAAATTATCATAATTTCAAGCTCATGATGGAACAGAATTTGAAATAAGAGCAACGAAACAAATAAAAAAGTTAAAATTTAAAAATAGGAGGACACAATTATGTTACCAGTTATCAGAACAAGAGCAATGATGCCAAATTGGATTGAAGAATTTTTCGGCAATGATTTTTTTAGCAATGATCAGCATGCAAACGCTTCAGTTCCATCTGTAAATGTTATTGAAAACAATGACAACTTCAAAATTGAAGTTGCAGCACCCGGTCTGAAAAAGGAAGATTTCAGAATTGAACTCGATAACAAACTTCTGAAAATTTCATCAGATAGAAAAGAGGAAAATGAAAAGAAAGAAGGAGAAAAAATTCTGAGACGAGAATTTAGTTATTGCTCATTCAAACGTGTATTTTCACTTCCTGATGTTGTGGAAGCTGAAAAGATTGATGCAAAACACGAAAATGGAATATTGAGTATAATAATTCCAAAAAAGGAAGAAGCAAAAGTTCAACCGGTGAAAGAAATTCCGATTCGTTAATAGGAATCTTGCTGACAAATGATTCAATCATCCCGGATGATACATTCGGGATGATTTTTTTGTTAATGAGTGATTACAATTTTCTGTACCGATGTTGAGTTTGAATCACTAATCATCAAAATGTATATTCCTTGGGGAAAATGGCGGGTGTGAATTTCTTCCACTATCTCATGTGTTGAGAAATCAGCAATTGTTTTTCCTGAAGCATTCAGAATTTTTATTGTTTTTTGTCCGTGCTTTGCAAAGCTGATTCGTACAGACTGATCTGCAGGGTTCGGAAAGATAGAAAAATCAGAATTTTTAGTGAGTATAACATTCTGATATTGCTGCAGGCAAACAAGTGAGTTGTAGGCATTGATTCTGCCGGCACCCATTTGCCCGACAAAAGTGGGATTTTGTGCATCAATATTGTCGCAGCCTGCTTTCAGGCAGTCAATTATTTGCTGTTTTGTAGCATGAGGCATATATGATTTCATCAGTGCCAGAGTTCCGGCAACCAGTGGACAGGCCATTGAAGTTCCATCTTGATTCCCGTATGGACTGGACCAGGCAAGAGTGCTGTATATGGCAACACCGGGGGCCATCACATCCAGCCAGTTTCCATATTGAGAAAAGCCGGGTTTTACATCCAGTGAATCAGTTGCCCCAACCGCCAGCACATTTGTAAAGCCTGCAGGGTAGTTTACTGCATTTGGAGTGCCGAATCCTCCGCTTCCGTCTCCGTTATTTCCGGCTGCAGCAACAAAGATCATCCCTATTGAATCTCCGGCATTAATCAGTGTTTCCAGAGTAGTAAATCCGGAAGCCTGTTCTCCTCCAAATGACATACTTACAATATGTGCTCCTGCAGCAATAGCATAATCCACACCTTCGGCAGGGGTTTCAATACTGATAGGTATCCATGAATCATCAGTAACAGCCTTGATAGGAATCAATGAAACATTGTAGCTCACGCTTGCTATTCCTTCACTGTTGTTGGTGACACCTGCAGCGATGCCTGAGCAGTGAGTTCCGTGGGTGAATGCCATTTCTCCCCAGATGGCAGGAGGGGTCAGTGGTGCGTTGGGATCATTGTCTTCATCAGCGGCATCCCATCCGCTCACGTCATCAATATAACCATTCCCGTCATCATCAATTGAATTATTGGGTATTTCACCAGGATTGACCCAGATATTGGCTGCAAGGTCGGGGTGTGTAACCCGGCAGGCATCATCAACAATAGCTACTTTAATCACTTCACTTCCAGTTCCCAGATCCCAGGCTTCATATGCTTGTATGAGACTGAGATAGTATTGTTTATTTTGCCCAGGATCATCAGGAGTTACAAAATGTTTCAGAATGGGACTCATTTCAGCATACTCAATCGATGGGTGCTCCTGAAGGCTTCGTATAAAAAGATCAATGTCTCTTGCTTTTTCAAATTTGATACGGTAAATATTCTGAATGGCAGTAGTCTTGGTACTGAATGGACAAAGCAATTCTGTCACTTCAAACTGCTCAATCAGTTCCGCAAAGAAAGGAAAATCAGCATAGACACTTTCAGCATCCATACCCTGACGATAGACAGGTAATCTGATTCCGGCTTCATTTAGGATTTTAAAATAAATTACTCCGTCAAGGTAATCTGAATGAACAGTTTGTGCTTGCATTTGAAAACATAACACAGTTGCAGCAAGAAAGAATACGATCTTTTTCATAAACAACTATTTTTTACAAACATACAATTTTTTTTAAAAATTCTGAAACAGGAAAAAAATTACATTTGCAGAAATATCAATTCAGGTGCAGGGCTTTATATTGTTTTTTATTATAATAGGAGTTATCCTGATTCTCAATGGACTGATCCCTTCAGCACATCTTGCTTCTATTCAAAACAAAAGAGATGAGGATCTGTGTGTCTTCCCCAATGATTTCAGAACTGCCGTAATCATTTTGGGTGCCGCAATGATGAAACGACAGACCACTTCAAAGAAAGATGAATTTTTGTATTTCAGGAAATACTATGAACAACATTTTCATATTGAACTTTCTACTGATGTCATCGCTTTGCTTAGAACTTCAGTTTATATGGAAATTCCCGTTTCAAGAATTTGTTATCAACTGAGCCAAAACATTAGTTATGAGGAGAGAATTCATCTGTTGCATTTTTTATACGGATTTGCTGCGTCAGATCAATTTATTTCCAGAGGAGAGATGATTCTGATCAGATTGATTGGAAGATTTCTAAAGATACATGAAATAGATATGGATTCAATTTCAGCATTTTATTTTTCAGAAAAGAAATCGTTTGATCAGCCAATATATGCTTCAATTGACCATTATTATTCAATTTTAGGTGTTCAACCCACATCTGGTCATACAGAAATTCAGAAAGCATACAGGAAACAGGCCATGAAGCATCATCCTGACAGAGTAAGTCATCTTGGACCTGAATTTCAAGTAGCTGCAAAGGAAAAATTTCAGATAATTGTTGATGCATATAAACGGATAAAAAAAGCAAGAGGTTTTTAAAACTCATTTTTTTGACTTTTTCACAATGTATGGTAAAAGATTTGATTAGTTGATGAGAAATCAAACAATTTAGTAAATTTGTCCGCTTGAATTTCTGATGTTTTTAGATGAGGATAATAGTGTTTGTGTGTTTGTTGCTTATGTCATTTTTGCCGGGATCCGGTCAGAATGAACATTGCTTTTCAGTTGGAAATCCTTTTGTAAGATACTATCATCCGCTTGAATACAAAGGCTATTCTCAAAATTGGTATATTGGTCAGGATAGCCATGGCATTTTGTTTTTTGCCAATGGAGATGGTATCCTGGAATATGATGGTAATGATTGGAAAATGCACACTGTTGGAAATTATCAAACACCAACATCTTTTCTTATTGAAGATAATATCATTTGGGTGGGTGCCAAAGGTGATTTTGGTTTTTTTTTAAGAAATGGGAATGGTCATCTTGAATTTACATCACTGAAGAAGTTGGCTCCTATTGAATTCAGGGATTTTGGTTTTGTTACAAGAATATATAGGTCAGGAAATAGTATCTATTTTGGAACTTCAGAAAAAACATTTATCTGGAACGGTAATTTATTGAGTGTTATCGAACACGGAGCCGGTTCAGGATTGTTTAAAGCCGGTGAATTTGTTTTATTATTTGATAAACAGAATGGAATTCGCCTGCTTACCGGTTCAACGGTTTTGAATATTTCCGGAGGAGAATTTTTCAGGCACCGAAATGTGAGAGATATTATTCCCTATGATCTTGATAGGTTTCTCATTGTCACACGTTATGATGGATTATATGTGGTAAGTTTAGATTTTAGCGTGATATATGCCCCAAGACTGATGATAGATCATCAATTGATTTCTGACACATATAACAGAGCATCGCAGGATATTATCTATCATTCTATCAAACTTTCACGGGGGCAATTTGCAATAGCAACCATGCTGGGAGGCACATATCTGATGAATGCTGATGGTTCTTCGGCAGGAAAGCTTGACAGACAGGCAAAGATTCCAAATGAAACTCATAGTTTTTTGTTTGAAGATTCAGACGGAAATCTCTGGATTGCCCTTGATAACGGAATTACAAAAGTGCTGATTTCTGGAAATTATAAATATCTTGACGAACGAGCAGGCCTTTATGGAAGTGTGATTGATATTAACTTTTATAAAGGAAGATTGTTTGCCGGAACCTGGCAAGGCTTGTTTGTAATGAAACTTGGAACATGTGCTTTGGAAAATCAGTATTTTGAATCATTTTCTTCAATCAAATCACAATGCTGGAAGCTGGAAGTTATCAATCACAATAATCAACAGCATTTATGGGCAGCAACATCGGATGGATTATATATTTTTGATAGCAATTTCAATGAAAGGATGATATCTGAAGGATTGTATTATTCAGTTGTTCAGAATGAACAATATCCACAACTAGTGTTTGCTGGACATAGAGACGGAATAGATGTGTTTCTTCTTCAGGGAAATTCAATCAAGGTTCTTGAAACAATTAATATTGATGGGGATCAGTCACGTGTTGTAAGCATTCAGGAGGATGATCATGGTGTTGTTTGGTTTGGTTCTGAATTTCAGGGAATTTTTTCAGTGAAAATTCATCATGACGGTAAAGACTTTTCGTTTGATATACAGAATCATGCATCTGAATTTCCATGGTCTGATTACTATTATGTGTACAAGTATTTTTCCCATGTCTTTTTTGTATCCCGTGAGGGGATATTTATGCCTGTTTATGATGAAACGCATCGTCTGTCAGGGTTTAAGAGGGTGATATACAATCACCTTTCCAGCTTTCAGTCAGATTATTATGTCAATATTTTTTATCAGGACAAAATCAATGGTGATGCATGGTTCCAGATGAGAGCCAAAGACAGAGCTTTTAAATACTTCGGGAAATTTGATATGAATAAAGGCAAATTGAACTACAGCTTTAATCCATATAAATTGTTTCCGGGATATGAAATTTATACCATACGTTCAGATTCTGCCGGACTTGTCTGGCTGGGAAGTGACGATGGGATTTTTATACTTAGAGATGATGTTCATTTTAAACGAGATAAAAAGTTTAATGCAATCATCAGAACCATTGAAATAGGGAAAGATAGTTTGTATTTTCAAGGCAGTATTTCCAACGGAGAGCAGAGTATTGTTCCTGAATTTCAAAGTCACCTTAATAATATCAGGTTTGTATTCAGCTCCAATTCATATATTGATGAGGAAATGACAATGTATCGATATAAACTCGAAGGATTTGACAATGAATGGTCACAGTGGAATAAGGGGCATTCAAAGGAATATACAAATCTTCCTCCGGGTGATTATATTTTTTCTGTTGAAGCCAAAGATATTCTTGATGAAGTCAGCACACAAGCCCGTTTTGAATTCAGTATTAATCGTCCATGGTATAGCACCTGGATTGCCTATATATTTTACGTTTTGATCGTTGCTACACTCGGATTGGTTATTAATATCTATACAAACAGAAGATTAATCAGAGCAAAACAGAGACTTGAGAACATTGTTGAAAGAAGGACACATGAACTGAAAATGCAGAAGCGAGAGGTTGAAAATGAAAAGGAAAAATCAGATCGTCTTTTACTGAATATTCTTCCTGTGAAGGTTGCTGAAGAATTGAAGTCACAAGGATATTCAAAAGCAGAATTTTATGACTCGGCGACAGTTCTATTTACTGATTTTGCAGGGTTTACAAGAATTGCAGAGCGGGAGAGTTCACAGGAACTAATTGATAAACTTGAAAGGTTTTTCATTTTGTTTGACGAAATTGCAATCCGGAACAGAATGGAGAAAATAAAAACCATCGGAGATTCACACATGAGTGTGGGAGGTGTCCCCGTATCAAACCGAACGCATGTTTTTGATGCCGTGATTGCTGCTCTTGAGATGATTGAAGTTATGAAAAAAGCAAGATTGCAGCAGGAATGGGCATCAAGCTGGCATCTTCGAGTTGGAATTCATACAGGGAGTTTAATTGCCGGAATTGTAGGAAAGAGGAAGTTTGCCTATGATGTTTGGGGAGACACAGTAAATATGTCAAGCCGGCTCCAGGTTGCTAGTGAGAATGAAAGGATTAATATTTCAAAGGAAGTGTATGAAATCATTGCTCCCTGTTTTGAATGTGAATACAGAGGCAAGATTGCCATAAAACACAAGGGACAGGTTGAAATGTTCTTTGTCAACAGATTGAAACCGGAATTTTCAAAAAATAATGAAGGCACAAAACCGAATCTAAAATTCAGGGAAATATACTGGAACCTATAAAAAATACAAGAATTATGAACTACCAAAAACTTGAACATGATGTCATTGAATTACTGATGAGGGAACTGGATCCACGTTTTGTATATCATAATGTAAATCATACTCTTGATGTACTTGAGAGTGTCAACAGGATTGCAGACTATGAACAGTTGAATGATTCTGATACTTTATTACTCAAAACTGCAGCACTGCTTCATGATATCGGATTTATAGAAAAATATGAAGACAATGAGGATATCTCTGCTGAAATGGCTGCCAGAATGCTTCCTTATTATGACTATTCATCTGATTCATTAAGTATTATTTGCAGAATGATCCGGATGACGGCTTTCCCAATGAATCCCGATGCATATCTTGACAGATTATTGTGTGATGCTGACCTGGATTATCTTGGTAGAGAGGATTATTTCAATAAAAGCATGTTGCTGTTCAGAGAATGGCGACAAATGAAAAACGGTATGACACTCAACGAGTGGTATAAAATTCAGGTCACCTTCCTTGAAAGTCACACTTATTACTCAAACTATTCAAAAATCTTCAGAGAAAAAAAGAAAATGGAAATTTTATCTGAAATAAAACAACTTTTAAGTAAATAATTGTATTGTTGATAAAAAATATTTGTAATTTTGCAAATTCAAAAAAGAAAATATTATGGACAAAAGAAACAACATTTTACTTGTACCGATTGATTTTACCGAAGTTGCAGATGTTGCTATTGATCACGCAGTTGGTATAGCAAAAATGCTTAAGTGGGAAGTAGTTTTATTACATATTCTGAATAAGGATACCAAAGCATTGCTGAATTTATACAAGCCTACCATTGAAAGTGTAAGCGAAAAGATGCAGGCTAAGGTGAACGATATTCAGGCACAGTATAACTTTAAAGTAGATTTTATGGTGCGTGAAGGCAGTATTTTTGAAGATATTGCTGAAGTGTCAAAAGAAATCGGAGCCGGATATGTCGTGATGGGTACTCATGGAAAACAGGGTATTCAGCACTTTGTTGGGAGTTATGCATTTAAAGTAATTACCAGTAGCGAAGTGCCCTTTATTGTTGTTCAGAAAAGAAAATTCCAAAAGAATTATGAAAAAATTGTTTTGCCTCTTGATGATTCTCTTGAGTCAAGACAGAAAATAAAATGGGCTATTGCCATTGCCAAAAGTTTCAGTGCAAAAATTCTGATCAAAGCAATGTATAAATCTGATGAAATTCAGAGATATAAACTCAATGTGGTATTACAACGGGTTTTAAAAATCCTTGACGAAAACAACATTGGTTATGAATATGAAATGAAAGAAGGAAGCGGCAGTTTTTCAAAACAAACCATTCAGTTTGCCAAAGATAATAATGCTGATATGATTATCATTATGACAAGCCCTGATGCAGGGTCATTTCCTTCATTCATCTTTAATCCTGCAGATGAGCAGGTGCTGTTTAATGATGAACAAATCCCCGTTATGTGCGTCAATCCCAGAGATCTCAACATTACTGTTGTTGGTCTTTAATATTTTTTTATCATTTTTTAATGGAAAAAGAGTCTGCCAGCAGATTCTTTTTTTTAATTGATAATTCAGTATGATCTGCTATGGAATTTACCATATCAAATTTACTTGCTTGTCCAATAATTTTGTGGAACTAATTAAATAATAATTATAACAATGAGTGTGAAATTTTCAATTGGTCATGCAGGTTTTATTGGAAACCTATGCGGGAATCCACAAAAGAAAATGAATCCGGTAGTTGCAGTTACCCTTGCATATTTCTTCATAAGTTTTGACTTTTATTTACAATGAGAACAAAATTCATTTGTCAAATCATGTAAGAAAACAGATGGAGATGTTTTCAGTCATCTGAAAAAAACAGATAATGTTAACTATTCGTCAAAGAAAAGAAAATCCTATTCTTCACGTATATATTATTGCCCTGTTGTTGAATTTGTTGCTTTTGAGGGATAAAGACTTACTGCTTCTTCACAGTATAAGTCGAAATCAGATATTCGTTAGGGCACAAAGATGAATGTTTATTGTGATCCTGCAAATCTAAATCATGCAATATTACGTTGAACTATGTTCAATGCTCCAAAAATTGCTTGGAGTGGAGGGGCATTGTTTATTGTGGCCAGAATTGCTGAAATGATAGTCAGAAAAAAAGAATGGCTGTCCCAATAGAATGAAATAAACATGAAAAAAAAGTTGAATCAGTATATGAAGTATTTTTTGTAAATTTGCACAAAAATACCATAATGACTGAACAGACAGACAGAAAAAGACCTGAAAAATACTGGATGTATATAGTTATCGGGATACTTTCAGGAATTGCACTTGGATATCTTTACTTCTATTTTGTTGGTTGCCGTTCAGGGGCATGCCAGCTTAGGGCCAATCCATTCTACAATATGTTGCTTGGTGGTCTGCTGGGATATATTATATCTGACTGGATATCCATGGCAGCTTTCAAACGAAAAAATAAAGACAAACCCAGTTCATAGCTGTCATCAGTGTTTTTTTTGCATAAAAAGATGGTTCAATAAAAAAAATCATTAGGTTTGCATAATAGTCAATACATTAAAAAAACGGAAATATGAAAATGAAAATTTTTACGCTGATTGTGCTTGTATTTCTGTTAAGCGGATTTGTAATAGCACAGGAAAAGGGGTATGTTTTTACAAAAGTTGCTGAAGTTCCTGCAACCTCTGTTAAGAATCAGTTCAAGTCGGGAACCTGCTGGAGTTTTTCGGGTCTTGCTTTGCTTGAGGCTGAGATTTTGAGATTTAAAAACAAGGAAGTGGATTTATCCGATATGTGGATTGTCAGACATGCATATCAGGAGAAGGCAATACGCTATATCCGTTTTCATGGAAAAAATAATTTCGGAAGTGGTGGAGCATTTCATGATGTGACCAATATGATAAGAAAATACGGAATTGTCCCTGAAGGTGTTTACAGCGGTTTGAATTACGGAACCGAGGGTCATGTTCATGGTGAAATTGATGATGTGCTGAAAGCATATGTTGATGCTGTGCTTAAAAATTCAAACAAGGAACTGAGCACTGCCTGGATTGCCGGCTTTGATGCGATTCTTGATGCCTATTTTGGGTTTGCTCCTAAAAAATTCACATGGGAAGGGAAAGAATATACACCTCAATCCTATGCAGCATCACTAGGGATTGTTCCGGATGATTATGTTGTCATTACTTCTTTCACACATGCTCCGTTCTATAAGCCTTTTGTGCTCGAGCTTCCCGACAACTGGGCTCATGATGTTGCCTATAATGTTCCTCTAAACGAAATGGAGGCCATAATTGACTATGCTCTCAAGAATGGATATACAGTTGCCTGGGCTAGCGATGTCAGCGAAAAAGGATTTTCATGGAGAAATGGTATTGCTATTGTGCCTGAAGTCAAGATTGAAGATTTGGCAGGAACAGAACGAGAACGATGGGAGAAACTGACACCTGCTGAAAGGGAAAAAGAAATCTATAAATTTGACATGCCCATTTCTGAAATGATTATTACTCAAGAAAACAGACAGAAAGCTTTTGACAACCACACAACAACTGACGATCACGGAATGCTTCTCACAGGCATTTATACTGATCAGAATGGTACGAAATATTACAAAGTGAAAAACTCATGGGATGTGACCAACGTGTATGAAGGGTATTTTTATGCATCCATTTCCTATGTATTATACAAAACCACTAATATCATGATTCACAAGAGTGCTGTTCCCAAAGATATTGCTAAAAAACTTGAGTTTTAATGCTCCGAATTGGCATCAGTTATTTAATATTATTTCTTATTCAAAGGGCTTTTTTCTATTCCGGAGTTTCATTTTCTCAAGTTCATTTACCCGATTTTGAAAGGCTGTTCGGAGACATTGAGCAGGTTCAGCATCAGCATGGCAAAAATGAATCAGTACTTGAAAACGGTACTAGATGTGTTTATTCTATGGAACAGGGATTTCTATGTGGTTCATGGCTGTCTTTCTATAACAACGGAAACAGAAAATCTGAAGGGAAGTTGGTTCATGGTATTCCAAGCGGAACCTGGAAAGTATGGTCACCCGATGGCAAACAAATGCTGAAAATTGAATTCTTTAGCGAGTCCAGATATACAGTGAGAAAACTCAGAAAGAGTATTTGGAATTACCCTGTGAAGTGGGGCAGGGGGAAGATTGATTTGACACTGCAAGGAAAGACATCTCATGTTCAGATCAGAAAAGGGATGAAACATGGAAAGGTTTCAGTTACAGATGACCAGAAAAATAAGCTTCCAGGATATTTTTACATGCAGGGTTCATATCATGGCAAAGGGCAATGGTTTGATACCGATGGTAATGTGGTAATAGGAGAATATGAGATGGGTGTTCCGCTTGGAATATGGCAGTATTTTGATCAGAACGGGCATCTGATTAAAGAAATTGATTTTTCACTAAATCCCTATGTGAGTCGGGTACCTTCCCGTACATTTATTGCAGGTCATGAATTATTCCTGAAGCAGACTACTTCTCGCATCATCACTGCATCTCATCCATTAAATGCCGAGTTGTTTGAACCTGATTCATCGGGAATATCGTTTTACTCTATTCTGGAACAGTCATATATTTATGATGAAACTGTATTTTATAGCGATGCTGAACTGTCCAATCCAGTATTTCATTCTTCGGACAGACAACATGTTTCAGGACTTGACACTGACATATTGAATTATTGTCAACCGGTTATGATATATTATTCTAACTTTCAGTTTCTTTCGATACAGTCATCTCATCAGGGAAACATGATTCTATTCCTCACAATGGTATTGAAATATGAAAAGGATCAGCAAATCAAATATTTTACTCTTCCCTTTGTGTATTTTCCCCAGATGTATTCAGAAATCGGGAATAAAAATCTTTACGGAAAGCCCCTGTCACATTTTTTAAATAACATTCTCAATAACTATTATTATAGTGTCATGGTTTCAGACAATATTCATGAGCAGGGGTATCTCTATGACAATACAAGTGGTTTGCAATGGATGAGCGATGCGTTTGTTAAAGATATTGAGTGGATTGATACTGTGAACGATTTTTGGCTTTTAATGGCCGGGCTGTAGATTCATCAGATAAAAAAAAATAACCGAAGATTTTTTCTTCGGTTATTTTTTTGATTGAAAGGTGGAATTATTTCTTTGTTTTGAATCTGCGGGTCAGATATTTCACGAGAAAGAATACTCCGAAACCTATGAGAATTAATCCCCATAGTTTTGTGATGACAATGAAAATTTCCTGAATGACAATCCATCCGAATTTGATTGCTTCCCAGATTCGCTTTCCGAATCCCGGTTTGTAATCTTCAAAAGTTTCAGGATTAGGAATCATCCATTTCTGATACTTTGATGTTTCATAAATCTGTAAAGTAATTGTGCTGTATCTGATGTTGTCATATAATTTCAATTCCTCGATATACGCTCTGTCAGCATCTTCCTGTTGTCTCAGTATCTGCTCTTCAGCTGCAATATGATCTTCAAGATCTGCTGTGCTGGTATTTGAGTAGCGTTTCATTCTTGCACTGTAATCAGCGAGTCTTTTCTGTTTCATTTTCTCTGCAAGAAGATCAAAAGTCACATCTTCTGCTTTAACGATTCTGTAATCAAGATAATCAATGAATGGGACAAGTGATTTTAAAGTTGTATCAAGACTTTCCCAGGGTGTTCGTATTATAATTGTATTTGTTACTCTGTACTGGGTGATAACAAGAGAGGAGTCTTCGCTGGTTTTAACAGTGTATGTGTTTTCCACTTCACTTGACAGATTCGTATATGAAACCCATCCGCCAAATTGAACAGCTATATTTTCTATGCCATAAGTAGCATTGGCAACATTGTTCACCTGAAATTTCATTTCAGCAGTGCGGATGATTTTTCTGTTTTCATCAATATTGACATTTGTGGCAGCTGAACTTGAAATTATTTCATAGAATTTTTGCTGCTGTTCTATTGCATCCTTTTGAGGACTGGATGAACTTTTAGATTTGCCTGCACTTTGTTCAGTTGGTTCTTCATAATATGCTTCATCGACTGTATATTCTGTTGAGGTCTCTTCGTATGCCGTAGATTCTTCGGGAGCTTCGGTTTTATCAATGTTTTCCTGCTTTTGTGAACACCCGAAAATTAACAAGACCATCAAAAATGTGATGATCAGATCTTTTGTTGTTTTCATATTGGTAAATTTTTTGGTTAGCAATGATTTTGAGACTGCTTGTTTGCATATTCCACAAATTTATAGAAAAAAAATGATTAAGAAAAAAAGAAATGAAGATTGATAGCTGATTGATTTCCTATCTCTCATTTATCTCCGAAAGCTCATTTTTTTCTCTTTTGTTGATTCAGCGCATTATGATACCGTGCAGCATTTCGTTCATGTTCTGCATTGGTTCTGGCAAAATTATGATATCCCGAAAAATCTTCTTTTGCACACATAAAAATATAATCATGTTTTTCGTAATTGAGTACAGCATCCAGAACGCTGGCATCTGCAAAATAAATAGGACCTGGTGGAAGTCCCGGATTTTTATATGTATTGTAAGGAGAATCGTATTCAAGATGTCTGAATAGTATTCTTTTCAGTTCAAAATCACCTAATGCAAATTTTACTGTGGGATCGGCCTCAAGATACATTCCCCTGTTCAGGCGGTTGATATAAAGTCCTGCAATTCGTGGCATTTCATCTTTTTTCACAGTTTCGCTGATTACAATGGAAGCAAGAATTGAAACTTCTATAGGGGTTAGATTTGCAGCAGCAGCTTTATTTTTCCTTTCTTCTGTCCAGAACTTGTTATATTCCTTGTTCATTCGTTCAATAAACTGCTCAGGACTGATATTCCAGAACACTTCATAAGTATTGGGGATGAACATAGCAGGGAATTCGTTCAAAGTGAAGCCATAATGTTTTGAAATGCTATCATTTTTTAGCAGAGCCAGAAGAGAATCGGCAGCAAATTCAAGTTGTGAAGACACTTTTGCAGCGAGGTCTTCCATGGTTCGGACGTTATTGATAACCAGTTGAACAGGCTCCTGATTGCCGGAGCGAAGTTTATTGACCAATGAATTATTGGACATTTTGTTATAAATTCTGTATCTACCGGGCTTCACATTGACAATGTATCCTTTCTGTCGGGCAGTCGTTCTGAAATGATCTTCAGAAATGAGACCTGCTTCTTTTGACAGTATGCGACAAACATCATCAAAATCAGACCCTGTGGGTATGAATACGATTACACTTTCCTTATCACCAAGATCAATGTTTTTTCGAAAAAAAACACCGTAGTATTTATTAAATGTATATAACATTCCAATGAACACTGCGATAAGAATGAGCCAGAGAATCAGTTTTTTTGATTTTTTTGCCATGATAGCCTGAGTGTATGGGTTCAATTATTTTTGAGATCGGATGAGTTGAAAAAAAAGAACATTTTTTGGCCCTTCTGATGTCAATATCCAATCCTTCTTTAAGCCTGTCTGCTCAAATCCTGCTTTGATAAAAGCTTTGCTACTGTTTGCATTATCAATAGTAACATGACAAAACAGCTGGTGAAGATTCAAGAAATCAAAAGCATATCCGGTAGCAAGTCCGATGGCCTCGGACGCAATACCCTTATTGCGGTAATTGCGGTCAACGAGTATTCCAAGCCCTGCACGCCTGTGCAGAGGGTCAAATTCAAAAAAATCAAGAGTTCCGATGCATGTTTTTTCTTTGCTCAAACATATCATCAACCTCAATTGCCTGTCAATAAACAAGTCGTTGTGGGAAGAATTGATGAACTCATGCAGATAATTTGTAGAAAAAGGAATGTATGTGTTGCTTACTTTCCAGATTTCCGGATCGTTTTCCCATAGATAAAGCTGATCAACATCTTCAGGTTCCATTGCTCGTAAAAAAATTTGTTTTCCCCTGATCATATGAGTAAAGATTTAAGTTGAACTGAGCCTGTAAAAACATGAACTGCAGGCCCTGATAAAATGATATCTGTCACTGTATCCCTTTGAATCTGAAACCGGACCTTCAATTGTCCTCCGTTTGTATCGATATCAATTTCGTTGTGACCTTTCATTGAATGCATCCATGCCCACACAATGGCCGAAGCTGTTACGCCGGTTCCACATGACAATGTCTCATTTTCAACCCCGCGTTCATAGGTTCTGACAAAAACTTTTTTTTCAAAACCTGCTATGAAATTGATATTTGCACCATCAGGTTCAAGGAGTTTGCTGTATCTGAGTTTCCGCCCTTCCGAAAGAACATCTGTTTTTTGAGGATCTTCAACAGGGATAACAAGGTGAGGGCTTCCAGTGTTCAGAAAATAGTTGCCGGGTGCAAGTTGGTGGGGAAGCTGAGTGTTTTGCATCCCAAGACTGATATTTGCAGAAAATTTATTGAAATCGTTAATCTCAGCCCAATGAAGTCCATTTGAAGCCAAAAACTGAACCTGCATTTTTTTACCTATTATTCCGGAATGTAAAGCATAGGCAACTGCAGCCCTTCCACCATTTCCACACATCGTTCCTTCTCTTCCGTCGCTATTAAAATAGATCATTTCAAAATCAAAACCTTCTGATTTTCTGAGTATTATAAGACCATCAGCACCAATGCCCAAATGTCTGTTACAAAGATATTGAATGAAAGGGGTGTTAATTTCAGGGAGTTGTTCATGAAAGCTATTGATCATGATAAAATCATTGCCTGTTCCTTGATATTTGCTGAAAATGAGTTCAGTCTGTGACATGTCTATCTGATTTGACTTTCTCTGAAAGTGTAAAACTGAGCATCATTTTTTAATGAATAAAGTCTGGATTTAATCTTCAATGCCAGATTGTTCTTTGATATGTAACTTATGCTGATGTCATCGAAATCACTGATCCCATAAATAATTATTATATTTCCTATGGTTTTGTGTCCTTCATAGTTAAGAGGTGATTTCCAGAATTCAAGAGTATAAGTAAAATCCTGAAGTTCTTCAAAATCAACTGAATCCTGAGAACTGAAGTTTCCGGGCTGATGTGCAACAGGCTTTAAACTGGTTACGAAAAGCAACTCTTCCTTTTTTATTGAAAAACTGGAGTTGTTCTGATCAGTATTCACATGTTCATCCATAACCGATCTGATCATTTCAGCTTTGATCATCGAATCTATTGTGAGGGAGTCAACTTCATCCATTCCATATTCCTGAATATACAAATCCCATAAATAATAATAATATGTTGTATCAAACTGTAATGAAGATAAGGTATCCTGCTGACTTGTGTCATTCAAAGTTTTTTGAATACTGATTGTTGGAATTGGAAGAATTTCTCTGAATGTAGGTTGAAAAAGATCATTAAACTCACTGATGCTGTGTTGTTCATTGACAATACCTGATAGAAGTGACTGAAGAATAACGGGCTTCACCCTGATCCACCATTCTGACCAGATAACAGAAAATAAAGCAATGGTAAAAACTGTAATCAAAATCATCAGTTTTGTCAGGCGTGGGTTGTAATTTTTTGATTTAATGAAGTACATATGTCTTTGTGTTATGACAAAGTAACATCTCTATGGCAAAATTACTGATAATTATT
>CAYRXH010000014.1:0-38605 GCA_964428185.1 uncultured Bacteroidales bacterium | reverse complement strand
CTTGCTAGATGTATTTGAATTGCTCAGAAGCACAAGCAGGATTTATGTGAAAAACTATAAGCCTCCACCAAATCAGTTACAGATGTCATTGAGTTTTTAGGGGGGGGTCACTTTTTGAATTGAAATATTCGTGCTTGACTACTAATAACTTACAGGCAAAAATAGCCAAAATTTAATTTTAGTCGGACAGTAGTGATATTTTTTGTAATTTTGAAAAAAACCTTCATGATTCCCCTCACAAAAATCATTGCAGATATTTATCAGAAATACTCGGGAAGTGAACCATTCAGCCTTATTCAGCTGCCTGCCACTGCCAGCGACAGATTGTATTTTCGCATTACCTCACATACCAAACAGACTGTAATTGCAACCCACAGTCAGAATGTGCGTGAAAACAAATCATTTGTCAATCTGGCTAAACATTTTGCGTCACATACACTGAATGTCCCGCAGATACTGCACGTTGAACCCGACTTTTCAACATATCTTCAGGAGGACCTGGGCGACATAAGTTTGTTTTCTCTCCTGCAGGAACAGCCTGAAAATCAGATCACAGAAAACATAAAGCGTCATTATGCCAATGCTCTTCAACAACTTATACGTTTTCAGTTTGATGCCTCCGGAAATCTTGATTTCACTCAGTGTTATCCGGTTGAAGCCTTTGACAAACAATCAATGATGTGGGATCTAAATTATTTCAAATACAACTTCCTGAAACCCTCTGCCATTGAGTTTGAAGAAGACCTGCTTGAAAAGGATTTTCACACAATGACAGATTTTCTTCTTAATGATGATTTGCAATTCTTCATGTTCCGTGATTTCCAGTCTAGAAATATTATGATATCCGGCAATGAATCCTGGCTTATTGATTTTCAGGGAGGCAGAAAGGGCCCTGTTTTATACGATCTGGCTTCATGCATTCTTGATGCCAAAGCAAATTTGCCTTTGGTTTTCAGAAATGAACTGACAGATCTCTATTACAGTCTGTTGCCCTCTCAGCACAAACCGGAACGGGATAGTTTTAATACAAAACTTTTGGCATGCAAACTAATCCGCTTGCTGCAATCCTTTGGGGCATACGGATACAGGGGAATGATCCAGAAAAAGGAATTGTTCTTACAAAGTATTCCTTTAGCGGCAGCAAATCTGAAACAGTTGTTATCAGAAAATCTACCTATTATTCTCCCACATCTGACAAAAATATTGCAGGATATCACAGACAAATACACCATTCAGCCTGAAATAAAAAAATCTGAAAAACTTACTGTTCGAATTTTTAGTTTTTCCTATAAAAAAGGCATACCTCCTGATAACACTACCAACGGAGGAGGCTTCGTTTTTGACTGCCGCTCTTTGCCCAATCCGGCCCGAATTGCAGAGATGCAAACCAAAACTGGATTTGATATTGAAGTGAAACAACTGCTTGAAAGTGAAGATGCTGTAGGAAAGTTTTTGGCATCAGCGACGGAGCTTGTCAGTTCTGCCATCAATAATTATCTTGACAGGAAGTTTACAGATATGATGGTGAGTTTTGGCTGCACAGGAGGACAACATCGTTCTGTGTTCTGCGCAAATGCACTTGCTGCTCTTCTTCAAAAAAAATATCCCGTCAACCGAGTCATTATAGAGCTGATCCATTGGGAGCTAATTCCTAAAAAAAGCCTATAGCGAATAGGTTACACCCACCCTGAAAATGGGATTTTCCTGTATTGAATATCCTTCTTTATAGAGCACATCCCATAAAATCATTGCCTTAAAGATCATATTGTCATTGATTGGCTGTGCCCAACCGGCACCAAGTGGCATACATAGCACCCAGTCACGTTTGCCCTCACTAGAAATATAGTTATTTGCTGTCTGAAATTCGGCATGAAGAAAAAGATTTTCCCAAACCGTCGCTTCAGAGTATATTCGTAAACCATAGCTGAGATAATCACTTCCTTCAGTGTTTAGCAAAAATCGACATTATCCGGTTTCAAGGATTTTATACCTATTATCCCACCTGAGGAGCAAGCTCCAGATAAAAACCGTCATTTCTGTAGTCTCTCCGAGTGTACCCCCAAAAACCAATTGAGAGTAACCGTTTGAAGCAAATACTGTCATAAAAAACAACCCAATAAAAAGAAAACTTAACTTTTTTCTCTTTTCGAAATTTTTTGCAGGGTTAATTTATTTCTTCTTTCATCTTTATTTTTTCTGTTAAAATTCCTTAAAAACTGTGATATTTTCTTTGTTTGTTGGACATTTAAGAAAATTTGGAACTCCCGCAAAAAATAGTAATTTTGTCAGCACAAAATCCCGGAGAATAATGAACGTCAAAATTGTTAATATATCCTCTAACCCTCTTCCTTGCTATGAAACATCGGGTTCAGCAGGCATGGATTTGAGAGCACATCTTGACAGTCCAGTCATACTTAATCCATTGCAACGGATGTTGGTTCCCACAGGTGTTTTCATAGAATTACCCGAAGGATTTGAAGCGCAGGTAAGGCCCCGTAGCGGACTTGCTGCAAAATCAGGAATTACAGTTCTTAATACCCCGGGAACAATTGATGCTGATTACAGAGGCGAAATCAAAGTCATCCTGATAAATTTGTCTTCAGATCCATTTACTATTCAAAACGGAGACAGAATTGCCCAAATGATTGTAGCAAAACACGAACGCATTCAATGGACCCCAGTCAGTGATCTGGAAACAACTGATCGCGGTGCAGGAGGATTTGGTCATACAGGCGTATAATATTTTTAAAAAATTTTATTTATAAAATAAGCACCACAATACAATGAAGATCATCATACCAATGGCAGGCATGGGAAAGAGGATGAGACCACACACTCTGACAGTTCCCAAGCCTTTGCTAAGAATTGCAGGCAAACCAATCGTCCAGAGACTTGTTGAAACCCTTGCAGCAAGTTCACATGATCCCATTGATGAAATTGCATACATTATCGGCAAATTCGGAGATGACGTTGAGGTCTCGCTTCAGGAAATTGCTGCTAATATTGGAGCCAAAACATCCATTTACTATCAAAACGAAGCTCTTGGAACTGCCCATGCCGTTCATTGTGCTGCCCCATCTCTTGACGGGCCGGTCGTTATTGCATTTGCAGACACCTTGTTTCATGCTGATGTGAAAATCAACGGAAATCAAGAGGCCATCATCTGGGCAAGCAAAGTTGATGATCCATCCCAGTTTGGAGTTTTATTGACAAATGGAAATAAAATTACAGGTTTTGTTGAAAAACCAAGAAAACCAGTATCCGATCTTGCCATCATCGGAATTTATTATTTTAGGGATGGGCAATTACTAAAACAGGAAATTCAGAATCTCTTGGACAACAATATGATTAAAAATGGAGAATATCAGTTAACTGATGCACTGCAAACCATGCTTGATAAAGGATTGGTGTTTGAACATCAGGAGGTAGAAGAATGGCTTGACTGCGGCAACAAAGATGCAACAGTATATACAAATAGGAGAATTCTTGAAAGGGCAGTTAAGGAAAAACTGATTTCAGACTCATCAAAAATAATCAATTCTATTATCGTTCCTCCCTGTTATATCGGACCCGGCGCGGAACTTAACAACTCTATCATCGGACCCCACGTCTCAGTGGGAGCAAACACAAGGATTGAAAACAGCATCATCACAGGATCTATCATACAAAATAACACTACTATTGTCAATGCTAACATAGACAATTCCATGATAGGAAATTACGTTGAATACAAAGAAACCTATAAAGAGCTGAATATCGGCGATTTTACAATCATCAACTGATATGATCAATAAGAAATCTTCTGTTTTTGTATATGTGTTCATTATTGCAACACTTTTTCTTTCTGCTTCTTGTAAAATCCTGAAGAAGAACAGTGAATTATCAGACAAGCATCAACTGGAAAACTCTTCCCTGTTTATTGCAGCATTTCATCTGAAACTTCTTGGCAGATATGAAGAAGCCCTTGAACTTTTTCTCCGTATTGCCGACTCAAACCCACACCACTCTGCTTCCCGCTATGAAGCTGCAAAGATTTATGCACTGAAAAAGGATTATTTGAAAGCTGTTGACTTTGCAAAACAAGCTATTCAAATTGATCCCCTCAACAAATGGTATAAAATGCTCCTTATTGACATTTATGACCGCACAGGAGATTATAAATCAGGCATTTCCATTTATCAGCAGCTCCTCAAGGAGTATCCTGTTGACATGAATTTATATTATGGACTTGCCAATACGTACATGAAAACAGGCAATATCAAAGATGCTGTTGAAGTCATGAATGATATTGAAGAAAAAATCGGAATCAGTGAAGAAATTTCTCTTCAAAAGTATCAGTTTTTTCTTAGTGCAAAAGATTATGAAGCAGCCATTGATGAAATTAAAAAACTTTCTGATGCTTTTCCCGGAGAGAATGCCTATATACTTGCCATTGGCGATTATTACCTTCAGACAGGTAATTACTATGAAGCGCTTACCCATTACAGCAAAGCATACGCATCTGACAATAATGATTATGAAGCCCTCATTTCAATGGCAGAATGTTATATGAGAATCGGAAACAAAGAAAAAGCAACAGAATTGTTTTCACACCTTTTTTCTGATGCAGCTGTTGATGTGGATGCCAAAATGGACGTCATGTTATATTACTATGAAGTTTCAGAAACTGATTCGCTTATGAATCAACAAGCCTATGAGTTGCTGAAGGTTTATGTCAACACTCATCCCGACGAAGCAAAAGTATATTCAGTTTACGGAGATTTTCTTTTCAGGGATGAACGTTACAAAGAAGCGGCTGAGCAATGGAAAAAAGTTATTGCTCTTGATCCTTCAAAATTTATGGTATGGAAACATCTGTATATTTGCTATGAGCAGCTGGGTGACTGGAAAACCCTTGAAAAGGAAGCGAAAGCAGGAATTGCATATTTTCCCGAGTACGCAGAAAGTTACTTATATGCAGGCCTTGCCCTATATTCGCAAAAAAAATATGAAGAATCTTTTATTATACTGAAAAATGCAGCCGATATGGCCGTCAGCGACCGTCAAATCAGAATACAGGCACTAAATCTCTTGGCTGAGTCCTACTATGAAGCCGGAGAATATCAGAAAAGTTTTGATACGTATGATATGCTTGTTCAGGAAAATCCGAGAAACTGGCCTATATTAAACAATTATAGTTATTATCTTGCACTACAAAACCAGAATCTTGATAAGGCCCTTGAAATGTCTGAAAAAACAATCAAAGCCAACGGGAAATCCCCCAATTATCTTGATACTTATGGTTGGATACTATATATGATGGGCAGGTATGAAGAATCTGAAAAATATCTCAAGCAGGCCCTCGATTATTCCGGAGAAACCAGACCCATTATTCTTGAGCATTACGGAGATGTATTACTGAAGCTCGGAAAACCTGAAGAAAGTGTGATCTACTGGAAAAAAGCCATTGATGCCGGCGGTGATGCCCAACTACTCAATAATAAAATTGACCAACTGAACAACAATGAATAATAGTAAATACCTCCTTGTTTTTTTAATCATCTCTCTGCTGGCAGCATCGTCCTGTAAAACCAGAAGATTGTTCAAACTCCCACTGAAAGAACATGGACCTGAATATCTGTTCAATAAACTGAAAGATAATGAACTCAGATATCAAGAACTGTCAATCAAATTTGATGCTGATCTTGTGTTTGACAAAAAAGAAAACTCCTTTAAAGGGAATATTAAAATCAAAAAAGATTCTCTCATCTGGATCAGCATCACTCCCTTATTTGGTATAGAAGCGTTCAGGGTCATGTTTTCTAATGATTCCGTAAAAATGATCAACAAACTGAACAACACATATTTTCTGGGTGACTACAGCATGATCAATGCTTTGTTTAACACACCATTTGATTTTGATATGCTCCAGTCTCTGATTACTGGAAATGATTTTTCATATTATGAAAATGATATTTTTAAAGCAGGTATTGATAACGGATACTATAAACTTACGACACTAGGACGGAGGAAACTGAAGAAATATGTTAGAAATCAGGTGGACAATGACAAAGTGCTTATTCAGGATATTTGGCTGGATCCTGAAACATTTAAAATTACAAAACAGGACTGGAAAGAAATTACCAAACAAAATTCAAAAATGTCTTTTGTTTACGGAAGTTTTTCAGAGCTTGAAGATGGACAGATTTTTCCGGGAACACTTGACTGCGATATAGCTGCAGAAAACAATATTTCTCTGAAAATTAAATATTCAAAAGTACAGGTGAATAAACCATTTGAATTCACCTTTATTATTCCCGAAAATTATCAACCTGTTCAATAAATACATGAAGCAGTTTCTTTGTCGTTTTCACTTTAAAACTACCGCAATATTCATTATTGTTATTGCACTCTCAGTGTCATCTGATCTTTATGCTCAGAAAACAGAAAAGGAAAAACTTCAGAATAAAAAACAAAACCTTGAACAGGAAATATACAACACCAATAAACTTCTTGATCAAACGCGAAAAGCAAAACAGACAAGCCTGAATCAACTGGCACTGATTGAAGGACAAATTGCAAATCAGCAACAACTTGTTGAATTGATTCAGGACGAAGTGATTACCATCAACAACGAAATGACTTCACTGATCAATCAGATCAAAACCCTAGAACAAGAACTTGAATTGCTGAAAAAAGAATATGCCGAAATGATTTATTTCAGTTATCTGACACGAAGTTCCTATAACAAAATGATGTTTCTGTTTGCAGCTGAAAGCATGAATGAAGCATATCAGAGATACAGATACTTGCAGGAATATGCCAATTCCCGAAAACGACAGGCCAAACTGATAGTTGCCAAACAAGAAGAACTGAGACAATTGTTGCTTCAGCTTGATACAATCAAGTCAGAAAAATTCAGATTGTTAAAAGAGCAGGAAACAGAAGTTCAGAAACTCAATGTTCAGAAAAAGGAAAAGGATAAAACTGTTCAGGACTTGAAAACCCAGGAACAGAAGCTGAAAGATGACATTAAGCGAAAGCAAAGAGAGGCTGAAAAACTGCAAAAACAAATAGAACATCTTATTCTGAAAGAAATGGAAGAAGCCAATAAAAAGACCAACACAACAAAAGTTGCAGGGACGTCAATGCCCATGACCACTGCTGAGTTGGAAATTTCAAAGGGGTTTTCAGGAAATAAGGGGAAGCTTCCATGGCCGGTTGACAATGGCGTGGTTACTGGAAAATATGGAGAACACCCTCATCCGGTTCTGGCTGGGATCAAAGTTAAAAACAACGGAATTGACATTTCAACCAAAGCAAACACCCAGTCAAAAGCAGTTTTTGAAGGATCTGTAAGTGCAGTTTTCACACTTCCCAATGGTTCAAAAGCTGTTATCATCCGTCACGGAGAATATCTCACTGTCTATTCCAATCTGGTATCTATCAAAGTGAAAAAAGACGATAAAGTCAGCACTTCAACTGTTCTGGGAACTGTTTATACAGACCCCTCTGACAATTCAACAATATTCCACTTCGAGGTATGGAAAGAAAAAGCCCTTGAGAATCCTGAATTTTGGCTGAGAAAACGATAATAAAAATCTTTAGGGCAATATGTATCTTCCGATAAAAAAGATTCTTTCTGATTTTCGAATCTGGTTGTTTGTGTTTTTCCTTATACGACTCATCCATATTCAACAACCTCCTATTGAATCAGCCCACAACTGGCGTCAATGTCTGACATCTATGATTTCCCGCAATTACACCGAAGGAGAGATAGACTTGTTCCATCCTGAAATTGATTATACAGGAAACAAATCAGGAGTACTAGCATCTGAATTTCCCATCTTCAATGCGAGCATCGCCATAACCGCCAAAATTTTCGGATATGCACACTGGCACGGGAGACTCATCAATCTAATTATCAGCACATTGGGCGTCTGGTGTTTTTTTCTCATTCTTGGAGCTTTCTTTGATTCAAAAACAGCCTTTTATGGTGGTATGATGCTCTTATTATCTGTCTGGCTGATGTTTTCCAGAAAAATCATGCCCGACACTCTGAGTGTTTCTCTCACAATTTGTGCGTTATATTCTGCCTTAAGGTATCTGCGGGAAAACAAAATACTGTTTCTGCTGATATTTTGTCTGACAGGCACCCTGGGGGTATTGGCGAAAATGCCTGCAATATTGATTCTATCTCCATTATCTATTGTCATTTTCTCATCTGAATTTCCCCTTTCAAGGAAAATTATCCTCTTTATTCCATCTGTTGTTATTATTACCTCAATGATTGCATGGTATTATATCTGGGTGCCACAACTTATCAATTCATATGGAAATGTTTTATACTTTCCAAAAACACTCACAGAGGGGATTAAGGAATTGCGCACATATTCTGCAGAAGCTTTCAATAAATTTACTTTTGCAGCATTTCACAGTTATATCGGTTTTTTAATCAGCCTTTCCGGTCTTTTACTGGCCATTATCAAAAAACAAAAACCAATTCTCTATGTATTTGGTGTAATGTTCTGCATTTTTGGTTTCTACATGATAAAAACCGGTGTTGTCTTTGCAACTCATACTTATTACATTATACCATTTGTGCCGATAATGGCACTTACAGGAGGGTATGCTATTGCAAACATAAGAAAACAATGGCTGGCCAATACAATATTTGTTCTGTTTGCTATTGAAGCTATAGCAAATCAACAACATGATGTGGTCATAAAAGACCAAGCACGAATAAAACTTCGTTACGAAGAACTTGCTGATAGTTTCATCCCGAAAAACTCACTGATACTCACTAATGGAGGAATGAATCCCCAGCAATTGTATTTCATTAATCGCAAGGGATGGAGCAAAGAAAATTCTTTCTTCTCTTCATTAATCATGATTGATTCACTGAAGCAATGCGGTCTGGAATATATATTAATCAATACCTGCGAAGGAAGCCCCCAAGCCCTGCCATATTCTCTTATTCATGAAGAACGATGCATCCAGATATATTCCCTGAAAGAATAAGCGATCAACTACCCGATAAACCCATAACTCCTTTTAACAAACTCTGTCAGCTCCTCTCCCTTTAATAGTCCATGCTCCAGCAGGGCAAGATCAAGAATCTGAGTGATCTGTCTCTCTTTTTCTGAATCATCCGTCAGAGCTGTTACCTTTTCAACAAGAGGATGGCTCCCGTTTACAACCACATTATAAGTCCCTGGTATGTTTTCCATATAATCCATCCCTCCCAGTTTTGACATTTCTTTCATCCTGCGCATAAATTCAGGCTGAGTAATAATGACAGGAGCTTCTCCTTCAATGCTGTCAACCTCAACCGAAAACCCCGTTTTTTTCTTCAGCGATTTCTCAAAAAGCTCTTTCAAACTCTTTTTCTGCTCTTCATTGAGTTTTGGTTCGGTTTTGGAATCTTCCTTTTCAATCAGCTTGTCAAGAACTTCTGCGTCAACCCGTTTAAACGTTGAGTTTTCATTGTTCTGCTCAAGATGATTCACAAAATGAGCATCAATAGGAGAATCAAAAATCAACACATCATATCCTTTGCTCTTTGCTTTTTCAATGTAAGAATGCTGAAGTGTTTGATCGGTAGCATACAAATGCACAATTTTTTTATTCTTATCTGTTTGATTTGCTTCAATGAGTGTTTTGTATTCTTCAATTGTATAAAAATTTCCCGAAGTGTTTTTCAGCAATGCAAAGGTTTTGGCTCTTTCACTGAAAGATGTTTCGCTGATCATACCATATTCAATAAAGATCTTGATATCTTCCCATTTTCCTTCATATTCCTTTCTGTCTGCTTTGAACAATTCTTCAAGCTTGTCGGCAACTTTCTTGGTAATGTGCTTTGAAATTTTCCTCACATTGGAATCAGTCTGCAGCGAACTGCGAGACACATTAAGAGGAATATCAGGAGAATCAATGACTCCATGAAGCAGGGTGAGAAAATCGGGAACAATGTTTTCAACTGAATCTGTAACAAAAACCTGGTTGCAGTACAATTGAATTTTATCCCTCTGTACCTCATAATTCTTTTTCAGCTTTGGAAAATACAGAATCCCTGTCAGATTAAACGGATAGTCAACATTAATATGAATATGAAACAAGGGATTTTCAAATGTGGCAGGATACAGTTCTCTGTAAAACCCACTGTAATCTTCATCTTTCAGTCCTTGGGGAGATTTCTTCCACAATGGTTGGGTATTGTTAATGATTCGCGGAATCGTTACTGTTTCATATACATCATTTCCATCTTTATCCTTTTCTCCTTCTTTTTTCACAGACTTTGTTGTATCTCCAAAACGGATGGGAACAGGCAGAAACCGGCAGTAACGCTTCAACAAATCCAGTATTTTATACTCATCCAGATACTCTTTGGCATCATCAACAATATGCAAAACAATATCTGTTCCTCTGGTTTCCTTGTCCGATTCTGAAATTTCAAAATCAGGAGTACCATTGCATTCCCATTTCACTGCTTTGCTTCCATGACCTTTTTTGTATGTTTTAGTAATAATTTCAACCTTCTTTGAAACCATAAAAGCTGAATAAAAGCCCAGTCCGAAATGCCCTATCAATCCACTCTGTCCGGGTTCGCTCTTCATTTTCATTTTTTTAATAAAATCCTCGGCACTTGAAAATGCAATCTGATTGATGTATTTATCAATTTCTTCCGCGGTCATTCCAATTCCCTGGTCCCTGATTGTAAGCGTTTTCTTTTTTGCGTCAAGTATGATTTCAATTTGCAGTTCATCTGTGCTTTCATTAAACTTACCCTGTGAAGCTAACAGTTTCAGTTTTGTGGTTGCGTCCACTGCATTTGAAACGAGCTCGCGAAGAAATATTTCCTGTTCGGTGTATAAAAACTGTTTAATAATCGGAAAAATATTTTCCGTTTTGACATCAATTTTCCCTTTCGTAATCATATTGCTTGTTTTTTTCAATCGTAGGGCCGGTTCAACAAAGTTAATACCATCATTAGCAGCTAGGCAAAAATTGACAATTTTTCTGTCATTTTGTCAACTCCATAGTATTTCATTAACTTAAATGTCGAACCAATGGCATCATTCACATATAATATTTTCCATTTGTTGTATTATTTAAAAAACGAAAAACTAATGAGTTTAAATTAAGAAATTTTCTGTCCTGTGGCAGTTATAGAAATGTATATTATTAACGGCCCTGATATCTCTGTAAGAGTAGTTCAGATAGCCACTTCTTAGGGTGTAGAAACAGACAAATGAAGAATCTTTCCATTAAAAAAATGATGTCCTGTTAGGACAAAATTCCCGATGTATTCACCCATTTCTTTGGGTGTGACGGGAGCCTGATATCCGGGAAATGCTTTTTCAAGCATATCGGTTTGTACGGACCCGGGTGCAATACAATTGACGGAAATCTTTTTATCAGCAAGCTCCACAGACAGACATTCTGTCAAATTAACCAGAGCTGCTTTGGATGCAGAATAGATACTCATTTCTGCAAATTTGACACTACCCTGAACCCCACCCATGCTGGCAATATTCACAATGTGTGAATGAGGCTCAAACAGAGGGAGCAGACTCTGAATTAGAAAAAAAGGTGATTTGAAGTTGATCTGCATAGTCTGCCTAAAATCCTCAGGAGTGATCTCTTCAAACGGTTTTTTTACCAGAATCCCTGCATTATTGATCATTCCGCTAATCAGCGGTGCCATTTTTCTGATTTCTGAACCCAGTTCTCCAAAACGATCATTATCACTGATATCAAATACCAAGGGAATAAATTTTCCAAGGGGCTGAACTGCTGAAATTTCCTTTTCCAATTGAAAGAGTTTCTCTTTTCTTCGTGCAATTCCAATCACCTGAGTTGGGGTGTGTTTCACCAGATAGCGGGCTGTTTCTGCGCCTATGCCGCTGCTGCTTCCTGTAATAATAATCGTTTTCATAAACAACTACTTTGATTTATAAAATTACAAAAATCCGGCACCTGAAAACCGGAAATCACAAATCAGTGAAATTGTATTTCGTTGTATTTTTCTATTTTTGCACTATGGAAACAATTTTAAGCGGAATACGCCCAACCGGCAATCTCCACATCGGCAATTATTTCGGAGCCATCATAAACTTTCTGAAACTTCAGGAAGAGCACAAATGCTTTTTTTTCATTGCAGACTATCATTCACTAACCACACATCCCACACCTAAAAATTTTCACGAAAGTGTAAGACAGGTTTTTGTCGAATATCTCGCTGTAGGTCTTGATCCTGAAAAAGCAACCCTATACATACAGAGTGATCTTCCCGAAACCATTGAACTGTACCTGTTTCTCAATATGAATGCCTACCTTGGAGAACTTCAGCAATGCACATCTTTCAAGGAGAAGGCACGCCAGCAGCCAAAAAATGTTAATGCCGGACTGCTCACCTATCCCACTCTGATGGCTGCTGATATTCTGATCCACCGTGCTCATAAAGTTCCTGTTGGAAAAGATCAGCAGCAGCATCTGGAGATGACCCGCGACTATGCTGCAAGGTTTAACAGACTCTACAATGTTGAGTTTTTTCCCGAGCCTCAGGCCTATAATTTTGGTCAACAACTTGTTAAAGTTCCCGGATTGGACGGTTCGGGAAAAATGGGCAAATCTGAAGGAAATGCCATTTATCTGATTGATACTCCCGAAGTAATCCGCAAAAAAGTGATGCGTGCTGTCACAGACAGCGGTCCCACTGAAATGAACCAGAAAAAAACCGAACCTGTGCAGAACCTTTTTACACTCATGAGCATCGCATCATCAAAAGATACTTTTGATTATTTTGAAAATGAATACAACAACTGCCGTATCCGCTACGGAGATATGAAAAAACAACTGGCCGAAGACATCATACTGTTGCTTGATCCCATCAGGAAGCAAATCCTCGACATGGACAAAAACAATGATTACATCTCAAAAATGGTGAAACTGGGCAAAGAGAAAGCTCGCACCAGCGCTGTTCCCACAATCAACGAGGTACGAAAAATTATCGGATTCAAATCTTTCTGAATATGAAACCCCTGAAAGGACTCATCCCGTTTGCCATGTGGCTGCTCAGGCTGACCATCATGCTTTTTATACTGTCGGTTTTTTTTGAAACAGTTAAAACATTTTCATTTCATGGCATCTACTATTTTGTTGCCCTGATTTTTGTCATCGCAGCAGGCTTGCTTTTTGCAGGAGGATTTATGAAGCAACAAACCATGACCGTTTTTTCCGGATTGCTGATTTTTCTGCTTTCAATATATATCATGTTTGATTTGTTTGAGGGTTTTACAATTCAAATGCTGACAAACTATACGCCCTGGCTGATGACCTGTGCCGGTGGACTGTTGCTTGCTTCGCTGGGTAACAAATCATAGTTTATCGTCAATGCCCCGGCAACTCATCTCCACTGAAAAAAAACCAGATCAGGCCATCCTGATAGGAGTGCTTACTCCCGAAGTTCCCTATGAAACGTTTCAGGAATATCTTGATGAGCTGACCTTTTTGCTTGACACAGCAGGGGGTGAGGTGCAGAAGGTTTTTATTCAGAAAATGGATCGTCCCGACAGCAGGTTTTTTGTGGGTTCCGGAAAAATCAGGGACATTGCAGCATGGGTTGAAGAACATACTCCCGATTTGGCCATTTTTGATGATGAGCTGAGTCCTTCACAAATCCGTAATTTGGAAAAGGAACTCAATTGCCGCGTGCTTGACAGAACGAATCTTATACTTGATATTTTTGCCAAAAGAGCACGTACTGCACATGCAAAAGTGCAGGTTGAACTGGCCCAGTATCAGTATATGCTGCCAAGACTCACACGAATGTGGACACACCTTGAAAAGCAACGGGGTGGTATAGGGTTGAAAGGACCCGGAGAAAAGGAAATTGAAACCGACCGACGTATCATCCGCGACCGCATCAGTCTGCTGAAAGAAAAACTGAAGGAAATTGACAAACAGAAAGTCACCCAGCGAAAAAGCCGCGAGAGCCTTGTGCGCGTGGCTTTGGTGGGATATACCAATGTAGGGAAATCAACCATCATGAACCTACTGGCAAAATCAGAAGTGTTTGCCGAAAACAAGCTGTTTGCAACTCTCGACACCACCGTTCGAAAGGTCGTGATCGGAAATCTCCCCTTTTTACTGACTGACACCGTGGGATTTATCCGAAAGCTACCACACGGACTCATTGAATCATTCAAATCAACCCTTGATGAAGTTCGCGAATCAGACATCATCGTTCACGTTGCTGACATTTCGCATCCTGCCTTTGAGAAACACATGGAAACGGTAACCCAGACCCTGAAGGAAATCGGAGCAAACGGAAAACCACAAATCTTGATTTTCAACAAAGTGGATGCCTATAAAGATGATTTTGACCCCGACGATCTGAGTGAAGACCGTAAACCGACACTGCAGGATTTAAAAAACCACTGGCTGGCCTGCGGCAACAACCCATCTCTTTTTATTTCAGCAACAGAAAAAACAAATCTCGAAGATTTTAAAAAATTACTCTATCGTGAAGTAGTGAAAATTCACAGCAAACGATATCCCTTTGATGATTTTTTGTATTAAAACTATTTCCTTCGCAACGACCTTAAAAGCTTCAGAAAAAAAAAGACAAAGCTTTTGTGTCATTTGTGAAATTCGTGGTTAAAAAGTCGGTTCAATGGTTAAAATAATTCTTTATTTTTCCTTGCACCGTGCCATTTCCCATTAACAGTAAGGGATAAAAGTTACTTGAGACTATTTATTTTTTTTCCTTGCCCTGAACCCTGTATCCTTATATTGCTTTCCTTCGGGTCTTCTTCCTGTATCATCTTTTCCAGATCTTGCTTTAAAGGGGCGATCCTTTTTATCTCTGAATTTTCTTTTATCACGTTCTTCGAATGGTGCAACAGCGACTTTCCTCCCTTCAAACATCACTTTCTGAAATGATTTCAATATCAAAGCAGCGGCACCTTTTTCAACTTCAAATGTTGAATAAGTATTATTGAGTGTCACTCTGCCGATGAGAATATTTCGTGTATGGGTTGCGTCATTGACAAGTCCGATGAGTTTCTGAGGGTTCAGTCTGTCCATTCTGCCAAGATTAATCCGCAAAAGTGTCATTGAATCATCAGAAGACTGATTTCGCTCAAACACTTTTCTTTTCTTTTCGAGGGGAGCGTTGATATCGCCTGCATCTTTATAATAATCTAAAAACCGGTTAAATTCCACCGAAACAAATCTGGCTATCAATTCCTCTCTGTCCATCCACTTGAGTTTTTTATATACTGCTGGCAGAAAATCTGCAATCTGCTCGCGGTTGACTTCAATATTTTCCATTCTGTGGACCACATTAAACAGCTGTTTTTCACAGATGGCTTCGCCCAAGGGAACTTGTTTGTATTCAAATGATTTTTTCAGGAGTTTACTGATTTTCTCAATTCTTGATTTTTCACGAGTATTGCAGATTGATACCGAAATCCCCTTTTTTCCTGCTCTCCCTGTTCTGCCACTCCTGTGGATATATATTTCTTCATCATCGGGGAGATTGTAATTGATCACATGAGTAAGATCTTCAACATCCAGCCCCCTTGCAGCCACATCAGTGGCAACCAGTATCTGCAGGTTTCTCAACCTGAACCGCTGCATGGCATATTCTCTCTGCACCTGTGATAAATCACCATGCAGGGCATCGGCATTGTATCCGTCCTTCATGAGCTTTTCAGCAACTTCTTTTGTTTCGCTTCTGGTTCTGCAAAAAATAATCCCATAAATTGAAGGATAATAGTCAACAATGCGCTTCAGGGCAGAATATCTGTCAGAGGCCTGAACGACATAATAATGGTGCCAGACTGAATCGGCTGCTGCATTTTTTGATCCGATCACAATTTCAGAAATATTCTTCATGTATTTGGAAGCAATTTTCATCACTTCCGAAGGCATGGTCGCTGAAAATAACAATGTTCTTCTCCCGGAGGGCAACACCTCAATAATGCTGTTCAATTCTTCCTGAAATCCCATATTGAGCATCTCATCAGCCTCATCAAGAATAAGTGTATGTATTTTATTCAGATGCACTTTTTTTCTTCTTATCAGGTCGTTCATTCGTCCCGGAGTTGCAACAATAATCTGTGAACCATCTTTAAGTTCCCTGATTTGTTGAACCATACTTGCACCACCATACACTGCAGTCGTTTGAATATTCTTAAGATACTTGGAATAATTTGTAAAGTCCCGAGATATCTGAAGACACAATTCTCTGGTAGGGCAAAGAACAAGCGTCTGTGGATATGAAATGGCATCATCAATATTATTCAGTACAGGCAATCCGTAAGCTGCTGTTTTGCCTGAGCCTGTCTGTGAAAGACCTACGATGTCATTGTGAGTATTTAAAATTGCCGGAATAACCTGTTCCTGAACGGGCATCGGGATTTCAAATCCCAGGTCAGCAACAGCTTTGAGTAATTCTTTACGAATTCCTGTTTGTTCGAATGTTATCATGTGTTTGAAAAATTGTGCGCAGAATTTTGCGACGTCTGTAATTTAATGTATCTGTTAATTGTACTTTGAATAGTTTTGCAAAGGTAGCCAATAAAACTGATTCTGATAAAAAAAGCAGCAGCGGGTCAAATGATCCGCCCGCCACTTGGTATTTGCGTGTGAGAAATGGTTTTTTAAAGTCTGATAAATCTTGAAGTTTCAAAAGCATCAGCTGAGTCTATTCTGAGAATACATAATCCTGATGGCAAATCACTGATATCAATAGTCTGAAGAAGTGTTCCTTCTGAATTAACACTTTTTACTGTCTGGCCTGACTCATTGATAATATTTATCAGTCCGTCATTCATCGCTGTATTCATTTGCAACGTAATGGATTCCTGAGCAGGATTTGGATACAATGTGAAAAAGTTTTGCAAAACTTCTTCAACACTTGCAGGAGTGTAAACTTCCACATCATCAATATCAAGATAATAGTCCCCTGATCCCCAGATTGCACCGAATACTACTTTCAAGGGTTGTCCGTTGACATAGGTCCCAATGGGAAGCTCAACAGTTGTAAAACTAGTGCTTTCTGTATGATTTGAACTGTTGATGGTTTGAAGGTTATTTGTTGTTCCGTTGTTTATTGAAACTGAAAATGTTCCGATTGATGAAGCAGGTGTTGCTGTTGTGAGATAACCGGCTTTGTTCACATATCTGTACTTAAACCTGATCACACATTCATTATCTGCTCCGCAGAAACCGCTGGAACTCGGCATGCCAAACATCTCACTACTGCTGAGATTGATAGATGCTCCGTTGCCGGTGGCTAAATGAGATGGCATAATGATAAAGTCACCTGTATTACTCCATCCGTCGGGAAGTTCTGCTGAGGTACTGAAATCTTCAGACAGTAATCCGTCACTGACTCCCCATGTGGCTGAATTTTTAGATCTTAAATATTTTCTGGCAGTGGTAAAGTTCCAGAAGTAATATTTTCTGTATTTCAGATCTGTAAACTGGTGATCGTACTCAAACTCTGATGATTTTCCCTTGAAGATAACAGTATCCAGATCATGCAGCGCATCAATTGGTTCTCCCAAAGTGAAGTTGTAATCATTCAGCATATATGGTATTTCATCGCTGTATGCTGCAACAATAATTACGCTGTCATTGGCAGCATTATTGGTCCATTTATGTGAGTCATTGCCACATCTGGCAAATGAAGACACAGACACCACAGGATCGGCATTGGGATTGTTGATTCTGAGAGAAATGACAGGAATCTGATCTTCAACAATGCCTACCACAGAACCAGTTGGTGGTGTAGTGTTTGATGACCATGTCAGGGTTCGGCGGCTTGCAATAGTTACATCCTTATTATAAAACAATGAAGAAGTTGTCACACCCGTTCCTTCCTGATTGATTTCCCATGCAACATTCAGATAGTCACCGCTTACATATTCAATGGGATTATCCAGTCTGATCCTGCAGAATCCTTTGATAAAAGCAAGCTTGCCATCAAAAACGCACTGCATTAAAGGATGTTCAGAAACCCCTGTCCATGTCCAGTCGCCTATCCATGTGTTGATCCGGATAGACATCATGTATAGTTTAATAGGGATACTATCGGGAATAGTTCCCTGAGCAACAAGAAGAACTTCAACAATATCCCCGCCTGAATGATTGATATCGGTTGGAGTATAAATTGTAGCCATTCCTGTATAACCCCAGTCAACAAACAATGGACATGCTTCATTTGTGAATACAGAACCCGGGGAAACAACGACCTGATCAACCTGAGCAAAGACTGACAGTGATAAAAGAAAAGCAATAATACATGTAGTTTTTTTGTATTTTTTAATCAATTTAAAAGATTCTGCAGCAAAAATACCCCGACAAAAAAGTGCTTCTCTCAGGAAAATTACTGATTTTTGCATAAAAAGTTGTTCTATGAAATTTTCTCAAAATCTTGTCCATGGAAGACTCATCAAGCGCTATATGCGATTTCTGGCAGACATTACACTTGACAACGGAGATGTGGTGACAGCTCACTGTACCAATTCAGGATCAATGAAAAGCTGTCTTGAAACCGGTGCCGAAGTGTATCTTTCGCTGGTTAACGATCCGGCACGAAAAACAAAATTCACCTGGGAGATGATAAAAATTAACGGAGACTGGGTAGGCATCAACACCTCCAACCCAAACATAATTGCACTGGATTGGATCAGAGCCGGGATTATCCCTGTCCTGGAAGGATATACCAGCGTAGAACGTGAGGTGAAATTCGGAGACAGTCGTTTTGATATTTTTGCAAAAAATGAACATGAAGAATGTTTTGTGGAAGTGAAAAATGTCACACTGAAGGAAGGCAACTATGCTCTTTTCCCAGATGCCGTTACAAGCCGTGGGCAAAAACATCTTGAAACACTTATTGAGGTCAAAAAAACCGGCAGACGTGCTGTTATGTTATATATCATTCAGCGAACCGATGTTGAAATCTTTTCCCCGGCCAGCAAAATTGACCCTGATTATGCCGGCAAACTCCGAAAAGCTTTTGATTCAGGCGTAGAGATTATTCCGTTTCAGGTAAAAGTATCCCCGCAAGGAATTGATCCTTACCGAATACTGGACTTTGAATTATAATATTCTGACACACCTTAATCTTCGGCAATAACAATGAGTTTATCATCATTGCAAAAGGCCACACTTTCATATTTGTCCGGATTCACAGTGATTCCGTATTGCCTGTCAGGATTATGTGCATCGGCTTCAATAAGATACCCTATTGCCACTTCTCCCTTTCGCCTGGCACTTTCAACAACAGTATAAAAGTTCACCGGTTTTCCTGAAACAATATAATCAGAAACCGGCTTAAGATGAATTTCACTTCCGTCAGCATCAAAAAGATCATTGAAGACGTTCATCAGATATTTATTCTCTGAACCCTGAGACATGAGAAGACTGATAAGTTTGTCGCTGACAATAAAATCATTGGCTTTGGTGACAACAGCAAGGTCTCTGTTTCTGATATCCAGCATTTCGCTGACAATCTTGACATCTTTTCCGGTTTCATCACAAATACGTCTGAGATGAAGCAATGTGATCAACGTCTGGGCATCTGCCTCCTGAATATCCATTTCTTCAGTGTAACATAACACCTGTATTGAATCATAATCAGTAATATTTAAACTCTCAATCACTTCCCGGGATGTTGTATCTGCATGCCTGAAGCTGATCTTCACATTGTGTACTTTTTCTTTTGCACCAAGAACAAGCTGCTCACAATAGTCATATCCTGAAACAACGTCCATAACCGAACCGGGAGCAAGATAATTGTCCATTTCGCAAATAATCGTCTCAGCACGATTATTCCAGCCCAAAAGAAGTATTTTTTCGGGGACATTTTCTTTTCTTGTGATATCGACAACAGCTGATTCATCAACTGTATATGAGTTATTCGCATTGACAATGAGAATGTCATCATCCTCTGTTATTGCAATCACTTTATCCCCTTTCTGAATGACATAATCCATCGGGGGGTTCACCTTGCAGGTTCCATCTGCATACTGAATACCAACAACTGAAGAGTCACGGTATACAAACAAGCTTTCGGCAAAAGTTTTTCCATAAAGCAATGGTTCCTCATTAAAATACATTTCATCCCCGTCAAAATCCATCAGTTCAGTGTACACTACACTTAACCCGCTTTGACGTGAGGTCTGAACCATGATACGTGCAATGATATCATCGCTCAGAATGAGTTCAACCTCTTCCTTTCCAACCATCCTGGCCACTTCTAGATTTTTTTCATCTCTGATTTCAGCAACAATGTGATAAGGTTCCTGCCTTCTTCCGGGATTATTTGTAATTGCAAGTATTGTCTTTATCGTCTGGGGGTCCGGATTCTCCTCTTCAGGAGAAAGAATAATAATTGACTTTGAAGCTCGGGGATTCGCTATTTCAAGATCATATAAATCATTGGGCTTTCCGCTACGGCAAATAACTTTTGTGTTCTTCAGACTACTGATTTTATCTCTGATTTCATCTTCCATTTCAACTTTGTCCATATCAGCAAGAATCACAATTCTGGGTTTTTTCTGATTCTCATTGGCAATCACCAGTTCTGAAATAATAGTAAATATCTTGGATGACCAACCAAGAATTAAGGTATGATTTGTTTCAATCACAACACTGCGCCCTTTTCTCAAGCTGTCAAGCTTATCCTGTATCCCTGTGGAAAGCACACCAATAAGTGTTGAAATAATAAAAATACCTCCAATTGTAACTGCAAAAGCAACAATACGGAATCCCCAGCCGGCATCTCCTCCCATGGTTCCGGGATCAAGGGTGCGCATCAAACTAATCCATACTCCTTCAATGAACCCTATCGCCTCTTCTCCTTCAGGCCGGACACTGAAACCCCATAAAACCGCACCAGCAATCATTACAATTAATACCGATAAAAGGCCGAGCAAAAGGATCATTGCTCCTGCGCCCCTGCTCATAAGATTATCAAACCGGTAACGCAATCTCTGTGATCGTGAATATTTCTTCATTATAATTTTATTTGAAGCAAAAGTAATTGATTTTGTTAAAAATTTAAAATAAAAAAGCCCTGATAGAGCAGGGCTTTTTAAATACAATAATCAGAAAACTATTCTACCACAATTTTTCTCTCAATCCTGTCTGAACCTGTTGAAATAACAACGGTGTAAACACCTGATTCCAGTCCATCAACTGAGAATGAGAAATTATCTGCACCGGGAGCAAATGTCCTGACGTGAGCTCCGCTTATTGAATACACATCAACTGTAACAAGTGGAGCATTTGCATTGATATTGAAAACATCAGTCACCGGATTGGGGAATGTCATCACAGCAACATGCTCGTTGTTTTCATTGATTGAGTTTATAATAGTAAGATCGACATCAATTTCAGTATATTCCTGAGTCTGGTCATTACATCCAACTGAGATTTGAGCAAAGTAATTGCCAGGAGCCATTCCTGTAATATTGAAACTGGCCGTGATTGGCTGTGAACCACCACCATTTACAACTCCTGTTTGGGGACTTACGCTGAGCCACTGATAAAGAGAACTCCCCTGTAGTGTTCCCATAATATATAGGTTATTATTAATTGAAAGATTCAACTCAGACCAACCGGGTCCTGTTGACAACCAGTTCACTCCGGTAACCCTGGGTCCTTCATCCAAACCTATTGGATACGTCCCGCCTATTGCATCACAAGTCCAGCCTATCCATATATCTTTTCCATCAATATAGACAGGATTGTCAAGAGTGACAACAATTTCTGTTGCAATAGTTGTTGCTGTAAAAACTTTTTCAGCAAGCAGAGATCCTGCTCCTGGTGTTGAATAAGAGCCTCTGTCATACACAAGCACTTTTGTTGTTCCGGACGGAAGTTCATTGATCCCAACGGTAATTGAAACCAGCTCTCTTCCGATATACTGATTCATAAATGTATAATCGAATTTCACTGCTGAGCGAACTGTCACTGTGCTGCCAAAACCTAATCCGGAGGCAAGTGCGCCCGAAACATAAGACAATTCATTGGCCTTATTATTTTTGTCACTGACAAGTCCGATCTGTGTTGTTTCTGTTGATCCACTTTTCGTTCCGGATGAGGGATAGATGGGATAAGCAATAAATGTCATCTGGTCATCACCCATATTGCTGATTGTAAATACTTCATTTGATGCTCCATCTGTAGCAATACTTGTTGTGCTCAGCTCAATATCCGGAGGATTTGTGCCTGCCTGAATCTGAGTAAAAACTACATCATCAACGAAATAATTTGGTGTTTGTCCTGGAAGTGCACCTCCATAAAAATTTATGCCTCCAAGTTGTTTGGTTCCGGTTGGAGCATTTGACTGCATACTGAACTGCCATGCTTTAATGGGTGATCCGTCAATTGTCAGCCATGCTGAGTCCTGATCAAGGTCAACAATAGTTTCAATCTCTATCCATGCATCATTGATATGTGCAAAATTTTCATTCACACTGTTAACAGTAATCTGTCCGTTTCCGTTATTTCCGAAATACACCTCTACTGCCCACTCAATGCCTGGAGATTCGAAATGCTGGATATTAAAATATCCACCGTTCCCTGTGGGAATGTAATAATGAAACTTAACAGAATAAATCCCACTGGTTTTATTTCCCAACTTCAGAACAATATCATCCTGAGAATTGGCAATATGCAGAGACTTTGTGGGACTATTTGCCTGTGTGGAGGAAATTAGGGCATCTTCAGTTCCTCCGGGAGCGTTGCTCCACGTTGTCCAGCCAGACGTTGCCTGCTGTGCAAGAAACCCCCCAACTGTGTAACTTTCAAAATCTTCCTCAAAAAGGACTGTTTGCGCATTGACGGCAAAAACAACCATCAACACCGAAATCATTGATAATAAACTTCTTTTCATAACCATTTTTGTTTTGTTTGTATTGCAAATATACATTTTTATTTAATGAAGAACCCTCAATTTTTTAAAATATCATTTTCCGCCATACCATAGTGTTTGCTTTTTTCAAAAAATATTCACTTCCCCCTTCTTTTTTACAAATGCTCCTGAATAATTCGTCACTCACCGATTAGCATATTATTCATAAAACAATAGAACATATTTTTGTAAAAATATTTTTAAAATTTGGTAACAAAAAAACTTAAAATGTTTTAAAAGTTTTCTATCTTTGCAAAAAATCTGTATATGAATATCCGGGAACGCATCATTCAAGAAGCCACGACCTTATTTATCAGGAATGGCATACGCAGTATTACCATGGATGATATATCAAGACATCTGGGGATTTCAAAGCGAACAATCTATGAAAATTTTCGTGATAAGGATGAGTTACTTCTGCATTGCATTGAGAATAAAAAACAGATGCAACGACAGTGCAAGCAAACAGCAGTTGCAAGCTCTTCAAATGTTCTTGAAGCAATCTATCAAATTATGTTTGAAGTTTCAGCCCAGATGGAACAAGTTCATCCATCTTTTATAAATGATCTCCGAAAATACCATCCTGATCTTTGGAAAAACTGTATAGTTAAACATAAGGATGAACACATCAAAGATTTTCGCCAGTTGATAATCAGTGGAATAGACGATGGTATTTTCAGATCTGATATCAATGTTGAAATTGTTACCCGCATGCTAAACATTCAGTTGCGTGAAATGACCAACGATGAGATTTTTCCAATTGACCAGTTTCCACGAAGAGAGGTCATTGTTAATATCATTGTTAATTTCACCAGAGGCATTTCCACTCCCAAAGGAATTAACATAATTGAAAAAATTATTGAGGCCAATAAAAACCAAAAACAACACTAATTTTCACAATATGAAAGCAAAAAATTCATTACTGCTTTTACTGCCGATTCTCATCTTCAGTTCATTGATTTCTGAAGCACAGAACAAACTGGATCTGAGTCTTGACGGAGCTGTTAATTATGCCATTGAAAACAACCGTATGATGAAAAATGCAAGCCTGTCACAGGAAGAATCCCGTGCAGCCTTGAAATTAACCATTGCACAGGGATTACCACAACTTGATGCTACCTTTGATTATCAGAACTTTTTCAATGCTCAGGCATATCTTGGACCAATGACCTTCTCCTTTAATCCCACAAGCAATCTTAATATATCTGTTGGACAGTTAATTTTCAGCGGCAGCTATATTGTGGGAATACAGATGCAGAAACTGTATCAGGAAATGACCGACATCAACTATCAGAAAACGGATGCTGATATCAGAGCACAGGTGATGACATCATATTACCTGGTTTTAATTTCACAACGAACGCTGGAGATTCTTGAGCAAAACGTTGTCAACATGAATGATGTTTTACAAAAAACAGAAGCTTTGGTGTTGGTTGGCATATTGGATGAAACCGATTTTGATCAGATTCTGCTACAGAAAACAAATCTTGAAAATGCGGTCAGGTCTGCCCAAAGGCAGCTGGAACTGGCTATGAATCTGTTAAGACTTCAGCTTGGAGTGACAGCCCAGACTGAAATCACTCTGACAGACCAGTTGTTTTTTCTGCTTTCAAGCATTGATCCTTCAAAAACTGCAGCTCTTCCTTATGATGTAAATCAGAACCTTGATTTTCAGCTGATGCTTATACAACGTGAAATGGCGAAACAGAAGCTGAATCTCGAAAAAGCCAAATTCCTTCCCACTGTGGCAGGATTCTATAATCACACAGAAAAAATTAAAAAGCCTGAACTTGACTTTTCTCCAAAAAATGTAATCGGCTTCAATATCAGCATTCCCATTTTTTCCAGTGGTGCAAGATACTTTTCTCACACTCAGGCAAAAATTCAGTATCAGATAGCCCAGAATCAACTTGACTTTGTTTCAGACCAGCTTTCCATTCAGGAAAAGCAATTAAGGCAAAATCTGAATACTGCAATTGAACAGTTTGAAGCACAAAAAGAAAACATTGAACTGGCAAGAAGAGTTTATGATAATACCTATCGCAAATATCAGCAGGGAGTAATTTCAGGGTTAGATATGACCACTGCAAACACCAACCTTCTTCAGGCTGAAAACGGATACCTGATGGCCATTATGCAGCTGCTTGAAGCCAATACTGCTTTGGAAAAATTTTTAAATCAACTGACACAACATCAATAATTCACACAACATCATGAAAACATATAACACAATGAAAACAATTGCAGAATCTTTGATTCTTATCTCAGTTCTTCTGTTTACATCCTGTTCCGGCGGTAAGGGTGAAGATGCATCTATTGAACAAAAAGAATCAGAAAAAGTGAA
Source organism: uncultured Bacteroidales bacterium (assembly GCA_964428185.1). Lineage (GTDB taxonomy): Bacteria > Bacteroidota > Bacteroidia > Bacteroidales > DTU049 > CAYMAZ01. Next base: position 13,346 of record CAYRXH010000014.1, on the reverse strand, counting down.
AGTCATGGAACTACAGACTCAAACCATAGACAATACACTAGAATTTACTTCAACACTGATTGCCAATGAAGAAGTGTATTTTGCACCTGCAGCACCCAGCAGGATAGAAAAAATCTATGTTGAAGTGGGTTCCCGTTTCAGAACGGGCGATCTCCTGTTCATTATGGACCAGACCCAATTGCATCAGGCCAGGATTCAGTTGCAGAATCTTGAAACTGACATGACTCGTTTTGACACATTGATTAAAACCAACAGTATTCCTAAACAACAGTACGATCAGTTTAAAACACAATACGATATTGCAAAGACCAATGTTCAGTTTCTGGAAAAAAACAGCATACTGAGAGCTCCGTTCAGTGGCATTGTATCTGGAAAATACTATGAAAACGGAGAGATGTTTTCAGGAGCACCCAACACTCAGGCCGGAAAGGCAGCTGTGCTGACACTTGTGCAGATCAATCCCCTTAAAGCCATGGTCAGTGTTTCCGAAAGATTCTATCCTGTAATAAAGCAAGGCATGGAAGTTAATATCATTACAGATGTTTTTCCTGACAAGCCGGTCAAAGGGAAAGTTCTGAGGGTATATCCTACAATTGATCAAATGTCACGCACATTTCAGGTTGAAATTTCTGTTCCCAATCCAAAAGAAGAGCTCAGGCCCGGAATGTTTTGCCGTGCTACATTCTATGCAGGAGAAACAGAGGCAATACTGGTTCCTTCAAATACTGTTCTGAAAGTTCAGGGATCAAACGAACGATTTGTTTTTGTTGAAGAACAAGGCAAAGCCCGTCGCGTTTTTGTTGAAATCGGACAACGGTTTGACGATAAGGTTGAAGTGATTTCAAAAGACCTCAGCTCAGGAATGAAAGTCATTGTTTCAGGACAAGCCCGTCTCATTGACGGTGTGGATGTTATTGTTGTTCAGTAAAGTGTTTCAACCCAAAAAAAGTACATTATGAGTATCTATAAAACTGCTGTAAACAAACCCATCTCCACGCTGATGGTGTTTGTTGGGGTGATTGTTCTGGGACTATATTCTCTTTCCCGAATACCTATTGACCTGTATCCTGAAATCAACCCTCCGTTTCTCACCGTGATGACCACATATCCCGGTGCCAATGCTTACGAAATTGAAACCAACGTCACTAAAATACTGGAAGACCAGCTCAATTCTGTTGAAAACCTTGTTGAGATCACTTCCGTTTCATACGATAATCTCAGCATTATCTCTCTTGAGTTTGCCTGGGATGCAAATCTTGATGAGGCAACCAATGACATCAGAAATGTTATGGAAAGAGTTCTTGACTATCTACCCGAAGATGCTGACAGACCAATGATTTTTAAATTCAACACCAGTATGATGCCCATTCTCTTTTACGCAGTTACTGCTGAAGAAAGCTATATGGGATTAACAAAAATTCTGGAAGAGAAACTTATCAATCCGCTGAACAGGATCAAAGGAATCGGATCTGTAGGGATGATAGGACAACCTCAAAGGGTTGTTTACATAGAACTTGACCCTGTCAGGCTGGATGCTTACAATCTCACTCTCGAACAGATTTCAAATGTCATCGCTGCCGAAAATTTCAATCTTCCTTCCGGGAATGTCAAAATGGGAGATCTTGACTATCCCATCAGAATACAGGGAGAGTTCGAAGAAAGCAAAGATATTGAAAACCTTGTGGTTGGCAATTTTTTGGGGAAATCCGTATATCTGAAAGATGTTGCAAGAGTAGAAGACAGAAAAAAAGACCTATCACTTGAAGAACGCATAATGGGTGGGCAGGGACTGCGAATATTTATTCAGAAACAGTCAGGGGCAAATACCATTCAGATTGCACGGGATGTGAAGGCCCAGATGAAGGAACTGATGCCGTTGCTTCCTCCTGATATCAAAATTACGGAAGTGATGGATACTTCAGACTTTATTAAAAATTCTATCAGAAATCTTTCCGAAACGCTCCTCTATGCATTTATTTTTGTTGTACTCGTAATTCTTGTTTTCCTTGGCAGATGGAGAGCAACTATTATTATCATTCTCACGATACCGATTTCCCTAATTGTTGCATTTATCTATCTGTTTATATCAGGAAATACAATTAATATCATCTCATTGTCATCACTGGCCATAGCCATAGGGATGGTTGTAGATGATGCCATTGTTGTGCTGGAGAATATTACCACTCATATTGAAAGAGGCAGTAGCCCACGCGAAGCTGCCATTTATGCAACCAACGAAGTCTGGCTTTCAGTGATTGTAACTACATTGGTAGTTGTGGCAGTATTCTTTCCACTGACACTGGTGAGCGGAATGACAGGCGTCATGTTTAATCAGTTGGGCTGGATTGTTACAATTACAGTTTCAACATCAACTGTAGCTGCACTTACGCTGACACCGATGCTCGCATCCAAACTGATGCGCCTCAGAAAAACCTTTGAAAGTCATTCAAAATTCAGTTGGAAAAACACTTTTGGAAATGCACTTGATAAACTTGATAATCTCTATGAAAAAACACTCCGTTTTGTACTCAGACGAAAACTGATAACCGGGATTGTTGCTCTTGTGATTTTTGTTTCATCTATGTTTCTCATGCGTTTTGTAGGGACAGATTTTATGCCTCAAACTGACGAAAGCAGTCTGTCGGGAACAATAGAACTGCAAACAGGAATACGGGTTGAAGAATCAATCAGGATTGCCAAGCAAATTGAAAAGATCATCAAGGAAGATATCCCCGAACATCAGGTTTTCTATACTTCAGCAGGGGCCGATGATGCAGGGAGTTTCTTCTCTTTGTTCAGCCAGACAGGAACCAATGTAATCAATTTCGGGATGCGTCTTGTAAAACCTGGTGAACGGGACAGGAGCACTTTTGAAATTGCAGATGACCTGAGAAAGAAACTCAAGCAATTTCCTGAAATTGTGAAATTCAATGTTCGCACCAGTGGTGGTCCCGGAGGTGGATTCGGCTCAAATAATGTAGCCGTTGAAATTTTTGGATATGATTTTAACACTACAACTGCTCTTGCAAACATTATCAAAGACTCCATCGAGATAATACCCGGAGCACGCGAAGTCTCTATCAGCCGGCAGGATGAAAAACCAGAGATCATGATTCAATTTGACAAGGAAAAAATGGCCATGCACGGTATCAACAGTATCTATGTGTCGACCAGTATCCGCAACAGAATTGCCGGGCTTAGAGCATCATTGCTGCGCGAATCAGGAGAAGAATATGATATCATTGTCAGATATGATGAACAATTCAGATCTTCAATGAGTGACATTGAAAACATGACCATCATGACCCCGGCAGGCAAAAAAATCAGTCTCAAGGAAATTGCTGATATCGGTGAATACTGGAGTCCACCAAATATTGAGCATAAAAGACGTGAACGCGTAGTTACCGTTTCTGCTGTTCCCCATGAAATCTCTTTAGGTGAACTGGCCGAAGCTATTGAAGCAAAAATTGCTTCAATAGATGTCCCGTCCGATGTCATGATCAATGTTGGAGGAGCATACGAAGAACAAATGGAATCATTTCAGGATCTGGGTCTGTTGATGATTCTTAGCCTGGTTCTTGTCTATCTTGTCATGGCATCTCAGTTTGAATCCTTTAAAATGCCTTTTATCATCATGTTTTCAATTCCATTTTCATTCAGTGGGGTCGTTCTTGCACTGTTCCTTACCGGAACCACATTAAGTGTGATTGCTGCCCTTGGGGCTGTTCTCCTAATTGGAATTGTAGTGAAAAACGGGATCGTTCTGGTAGATTATATTAATCTGATGAGAGACCGTGGATATGAATTATATGATGCCATAGCCATCTCAGGCAAGAGCAGGCTCCGCCCCGTTTTAATGACTGCACTAACTACTATTCTTGGGATGCTCCCGATGGCAATACTCAGCGGAGAAGGTTCTGAAATCTGGCAACCTATGGGGATTACAGTTATTGGTGGTCTGATTTTCTCAACCATTGTCACCATGGTGATCATTCCGGTTCTTTACGCTGTTTTTGTCAGGAAAGGTGAACGGGAAAAAGTACAGAAACTCAGAAAAAGCATGAGTTTCCTTATTGAGAATAATGGTAATAATTAATTAAAAAAAAACATACAACTATGAAAGCAGTCATGATCACTTTTAATCAGGCGCATACTGAAAAAGTTGAATATATGCTTGATTTTCTTGAAATCAGGGGATTTACCATGTGGAGCGAAGTAACCGGAAGAGGAACCAGGACAGGAGAACCAAGGATGGGAACTCACACATGGCCTGAAATGAATTCTGCTATCTTAACCATCGTTGATGATGCCATGACAGAACCCCTTTTGAAAAAAATAAAGAAAATTGATGAAATCAATACTGAAGTTGGCATCAGGGCATTTGTGTGGAATATTGAGGGGGGGTACTGATTTCTGACAATTTTGCAAAAATCAAAAAACCGGTTACAATTAATGAAACCGGTTTTTTTTTGTAGCGAGGACGAGAATTGAACTCGTGACCTCCGGGTTATGAATCCGACGCTCTAACCATCTGAGCTACCTCGCCATTGAACTGGTTTGCAAAAATAATAATTTTTTCTTTGCATACATTACTTCATCAACAGAAATTGAGATTGTGCTGAACTGACAGCTTGTCATACGTGTTAACATGCACATTACTAAATAAATGCAAAATTTACCCCTTGCTGGGGATATTGGAATAGTTCTTGTTGTTTTAATTGTGTCTAATTTAAAAAACAATACTCGTTATGAAAAAAATTGAAAAATTACCTGAATTCTCTCTAAAAGGAAAATATGAACTTCCATCACTGCAATATTCCTATGACTCAATGGAACCATACGTTGATGCCATGACCATGGAAATACACCACACCAAACATCATCAGGCCTATGTTGACAATCTGAACAAAGCTCTCGAGGGACATGATCTGGCTGCATATCCCTTGCTGAAATTATTTACAGAAATTTCAAAACTCCCTGCCTCAGTCAGAAATAACGGGGGAGGACATTACAATCACAGTCTATTCTGGAAAATCATGAAGAAATCAGATGTTCAGCCATCCTCTGCTTTGAAAAAAACAATTGATAAAGACCTGGGAGGATTTGACAGTTTTGCCGAGCAATTTACTCAAGCTGCTTTAACCAGATTCGGCAGTGGTTGGGCTTGGTTATCTGTGGATGACAACGGAAAACTTTTTGTCAGTTCCACTCCCAATCAGGACAATCCCCTGATGGATGTGGCTGACAAAAGAGGATATCCTATTCTCGGTATAGATGTGTGGGAACATGCATATTATCTTCACTATCAGAACAGAAGGTCTGATTATGTAAAAGCATTTCTGAATGTGATTAACTGGGAAGAAGTTTCCAAACGATATGAAACAATTATATAAGGAGAAAAATACAAATGAAAATACTTAGTGCCACAATAATCATTTTGATTTCATTTCATATATCCACTGGTCAGAAGCATGAATTTAAGCCTCTACCCTATTCTTACGATGCTCTTGAGCCCTATATTGATGCTCAAACTGTTGAAATACACTATGACAGACATCACAGAGCATATTACAATAATTTTATAAATGCATCCAAAGGTAGTGAGTTGGAAAAAATGAGTTTGGATGAAATTTTTTCAAGAATATCTGAACATGGAGATGTTGTTCGAAACAATGCAGGTGGGTGGTACAATCATGATCTTTACTGGAAAATACTTACACATGGAGGAAGCACATCACCGGATGGGAAGCTTCTTCAGTCTATCATTGAAACTTTTGGAAGTGTTGAAAATATGATTTATGAAATAACCGATGCAGCCATGAAGCGTTTTGGCAGTGGCTGGGCCTGGCTCATTATAACGGATGATGGAAAACTTATGGTAACATCAACGCCCAATCAAGACAATCCGTTGATGGATGTGTCACAACACAAAGGTTCTCCAATTCTGGGCATTGATGTATGGGAACATGCATACTATCTGAAATATCAAAACCAGCGAAAGACTTATATTGATGCTTTCTGGAAATTGGTAAACTGGGATGTGGTTGAGCGTTTATATGAAGAAAATTTGAAAAAGTAGTGCCAACTGCTGATTAATTTGCAAGACATAAACTGCCCTTTTTGAATGACAATGTCATTCAAAAAGGATTGCAGAAAAAGCTCATTCTTTATTGAAAAGAAAAAATTGATTTTCTGATTATTTCGATTCCTTCTTTTAACTGTCCTTCACTAATCACGAGAGGAGGTGCAAAACGGATGATATGTTGATGAGTTGGTTTTGCTAGCAGCCCATTTTTAGCCATTTTCATACAAACATCCCATGCTTCTTTCCCGTTTTTCGGAGTAATTCCAATGGCATTGAGAAGTCCTTTCCCTCTTACAAATCCAATCATATCCGTTTCTTCCTGCAGTTTTCTCATTTCGGTTCGGAAAATTTCTCCAAGTTCCTGAGCACGTTCAGCAAGATTTTCATCAATCACAACCTGAAGAGCAGTCACAGCAACTTTAGCAGCAATGGGATTTCCGCCAAATGTGGACCCATGCTGACCCGGTTTAATGGTTAGCATTATATCATCATCAGCCAAGACTGCAGAAATCGGGTAAACCCCACCGGAAAGGGCTTTCCCCAAAATCAACATATCAGGACGGATGCCAATATGATCACATGCAAGCATTTTCCCTGTACGTGCAACACCAGTCTGCACCTCGTCTGCCATAAACAATACATTTTTTGATTTACACAAATCGTATGCTTTTTTCAAATACTCATCATCGGGAACATATACACCTGCTTCACCCTGAATAGGTTCTACAAGAAAACCTGCAACATTAGGGTCTTGAAGTGCATTTTCAAGAGCTTCATAATTATTATATTCAACCTGAACAAATCCCGGAGTAAACGGACCATATTCACCATAAGCATCAGGATCTGTTGACATTGAAATTATGGTTGTAGTTCTCCCATGAAAATTTCCCTCACACACAACGATTTTTACCTGCCCATCAGGAATCCCTTTCTTCAGATATCCCCATTTGCGACATAGCTTGATTGCTGTTTCCACTGCTTCAGCACCGGTATTCATGGGCAACATCTTATCATAGCCAAACAAATCGGTGATGAATTTTTCGTAAACACCAAGTGTGTTGCTGTAGAAAGCTCTGGAAACAAGTGTCAGCAGATGAGCCTGGTCAACGAGAGCACCCACAATACGGGGATGACAATGTCCCTGATTTACTGCAGAATAGGCAGAAAGAAAATCAAAATACTTTTTTCCTTCAACATCCCATACATATGCACCTTCACCACGTGCAAGAACAACAGGCAGAGGGTGATAATTATGAGCACCATACTTTTCTTCAAGTTCCATCGCCTGTTGCGATGTCAAATTTTCAAACATAAAACCTCCTGATTATTTTTAATTATTAATGATTATTTTGGCAAAAATAAAAATTTAAAGCATATTAAATGTTAAACAAGCCAGTAATAATTATAAAAATCAATTGATAAACATCTTTTTAAAAATCTTTTGTAAAAAAATTGCTTAGATTAAAAAAAATTGTAATTTTGCAAATCTTTGCCCAGATGGTGAAATTGGTAGACACGCCAGCTTGAGGGGCTGGTGCCCGTTCGGGTGTGCAAGTTCGAGTCTTGTTCTGGGCACAATGGGAGTTTACAGTTAGATTGCAGCTGTATATTACAAAAAAAACGTATAACGACTGTAAAAATAGTCGCCCGGATGGCGGAATTGGTAGACGCGCTAGTTTCAGGGACTAGTATTCGCAAGGATGTGCAGGTTCGAGTCCTGTTCCGGGCACCATAAAATGAAGCAGGCTAAAGGCCTGCTCTTTTCGTTTCTTAAAGGGAACAAGACGAGAAGTTTATCCCAGCTCAATTATCTTTATATTATCATTCTTTCAATATGCATAGGGGATAGAAGAGGTATAAGGTTTAGGGGTATAAGAAAATTGGGTCTATTTATAAATATCGAATACTGATTGTCGAATACTGAAAGTGGAAGTTTTTTAACTGACACCAGTCACTAATCACATGCACTTATATAATCTTCTGCAGTCACAAGTTGATCCCCTTTCTAAATGGAAGCCTTCGGCTTAATCTTTCAATAAATAAAACTACTGCCTCCAAAAAACTCGCGGAGTATTGAGGTTGGAGGGATCTCCTTTTCAGAAATCCGATGAAAATATGAAAGAAATTTCAGTAGTCGAACAGCTTCAGAAAACTCAGGTTCATTTTCTGGAACCTCACTTAAAATTGGCTCAGCATAAACTTTCAGCACCCCAAGTTCACAAAGCAATGCCGAATTAAACATGCTGTCAGCATTCTCCTGGTAAGGAAAAATGTGTTTCTCTTCGCCACGGCGAACACTCTGCCACCTTCTCAAAGTATCAAGAGCACTGTATCCTCTGTACCTGTAATCTCTTACTATTCTCCTTATCAGCCGATTATCTGTGGTTGGAATTGGATTCTGAGTGTCAATAGAAATCTGAGTTAGTGCTGAAACAAATATTCTGTATTTATATCTATCATCAATGAGTTGTGTCAGTATAGGATTTAATGCATGGATACCTTCAATCACCAATAGGTTATCTGCTGTTAGTTTCAGTTTTTTTCCGGGATATGTTTTGCTACCTCTGGTAAAATCAAACACGGGCATATCTATTTCCTGTCCTGAAAGGAGTTCACTAAGTTGCTTGTTAAACAAAGGAATATCCAATGCTTCAGGACATTCAAAATCAAAATTTCCATGCTCATCCTTTGGGGTTTTATGACGTTCAACAAAGTAGTCATCCATTGAAATCTGCACACTCTTATATCCAAGAACTTCAAGTTGAACAGACAGTCGCTTTGAAAAAGTAGTTTTTCCGGAAGAAGATGGTCCGCTGACCAGAATAATCTTAATACCTTCTCTTGAATGTATATCATCAGCAATCTGTGCAAGCTTTTTCTCATGAAGCGCTTCAGAAACCTTTATCAGATTACTGACTGTTTTTTTATCGACATGTTCATTAAGGTCGCCCACATAGGAAACACCAAGAATCTGAACCCACTTTTTGTGTTCCTGAAACACAGAAAACAATTTGTCATATTTCTGAACCCTGGCACATTTGGCAGGATTTTGTCTTGAGGGTGGCTGAAGCAGTATTCCGTTGTAATACTTCTCAATATGAAATACCTGAAGATACTTTGTGGATGGAACCAGATATCCATAATAATAATTTACAGTGTCTCTGAGTTTATAAACCGATGTATAAATTTGTTTTCTTGTGGTAAACAATTTCTTTTTTTCAGGAAGATTATTAAGATCATAGAGTTTAATTGCATCTTCCGTAAGTAATTCCTCCCTTTCAAACGGAATATCTTCTTCTATCAAGTTTCGCATCCTCTTTTTGATAGCTGCAATTACTTCATTGTTAAGGTCGTCTGGCAGATTATGTAATTCACAATACTTCCCACCTGAAATGGAATGTTTTATGAGAAGCTGAGACTGCGGATACAGGTCACGAACTGCTTTATAGAACAGAAAACTCAGCGACCTGAGATACATTTGCTGCCCGATTGGATGTGTAATATCAAAAAAACTTAGTTTTTTTGGCTTAAACACCAGATAATTCATTTCACGAACCTTATTGTTTACCAAAGCCCCTAGCACATCATACTGTAAGCGGGGACGACATCGCGAACATATCTCTGCAAGGCTTGTTCCCTGAGCTACCTCAAGTTGTTGTTGATCAGCATTATCACAAATAATTTGTATCATAAACATTACTTTTTATTCAAAAAGACATGGTCTTTTTGAATATTTTAAAACATTACATATTTACGCATTCAACCTGAAAATGCTATGCTTTATACTTTACAGAAAAATCCAGACCTGCCTTAAGTGCCCTTATATTCCCTTCAACCACCTCATCTCCTTTGGTATCGAATAGTTTTCTTAGAGCCTTCTCCAGCATCTGCACTTCAATTCCGATAAACGGTGCTGCAGCCCCGAGGATAACTATATTGGCTGATTTTGGAGATTTAATTTCTTTCGCAATGGCATCTGCAGGTAATGCAATATGGTTTTTGAATTTTCTGACTTCTGCCAGAACCTGTTCAATATCAGGATAGTTGGGAATGTTAATATATGGGTCAGTACTTGTGATCAGCCAGCCATCGGGACCCAGCATTGGCAAATATCTCAATGATTCCATTGGTTCAACAGAGATAATCATATCTGCTTTTCCTCTGGGAATAAGATCAGACATAATCTCCCTGTCAGACAAACGAAAATGAGACTGAACATCTCCTCCACGCTGACTCATCCCGTGCACCTCAGCCTGCTTAATAAATAATCCCAGATCAACAGCAGCAAATCCAATTGTTGCAGCAATGGATAAAATTCCCTGTCCACCGACTCCCGCTAAAATGATATCTTTTTTCATTGAATTGTTGTTTTAATGTTACGCTTCTTTTTCCTTGAACTTGTTTCTCATCCTTCTGTTCAGAGTCTGAACACATTCCCTTGCGGGAATAATTACAGAAACACCCTGATATGCAAGTTCTTTTTTAATAATCTCTGTGTTTTCCTCATGGTTTTTTCTCAGAGGCTTCAGAATATGAATGTGTTCTGCCTCAACTCCAAGGCCTAGACAAATATCTTTAAGTCTTCCAAAGGCTGCTGAAGGCTGTCCCCCGGTCATTCCTGTCGTTGAATTATCAAGAATCAATACGGTAATAGGAGATTTTGCAATAATGGCATCAAGAAGACCTGTCATCCCGCTATGTGTGAACGTACTATCACCGATGACAGCAACTGCAGGAACAAGACCTGCATCAGCTGCGCCCTTGGCCATTGTAATTGACGCACCCATATCAACGCATGAGTTGATTGTTTCAAAAGGAGGCAAAGCAGCCAAGGTGTAGCATCCAATATCAGAAAACACCCTCCCAAAACCATAACTTTTCAAAGCTTCATTCAGGGCATTATAGGAGTCAATATGAGAACACCCTGCACAAAATGAAGGGGGGCGACCAACTATCAGCGAAGGGGCTGGTTGTCCTTCCTTATAGGAAAGTCCAAGAGCTATTGCAAGAATATTCGGATTCAACTCCCCATCTCTTGGAATGGTTCCGTCAAGACGACCTTTTACGTGAATTCCCAAACTCAACAAGCCTTTCACCTGTTCCTCAACAATGGGATAACCATCTTCAACCACAAGAATTTTCTCAGTTTCCTCTACCAGTTTCCTAATCATCCCTGTGGGCACGGGATATTGTGTAAGTTTAATTACCGGAAATGGACATTTACCATCGGGGTAATTTTCCATGAGATAGTTATACCCCAAGCCACAGGCAATAATTCCCATTGATTTATCTGATCCGTCAATATATTTGTTGTACCCTGACTTCTCTGATTCTTCTTCAAAAAGAACCTGATTATTCAGCAGGCCCTTATACTGCTTTCTGGCAATGGCAGGTAGAAGCACATATTGTCGGAGGTTAGATGGTAGTTTCAGTTCATTCTGAGAATTTTGTTCTCTTCTTGATACAGCGGCCCGAGAATGAGCAAGACGAGTGGTAATCCTCATCAACACAGGAATATTCAGCTTTTCTGAAATGTCAAATCCATAAAAAACCATATCATATGCTTCCTGCTGATTTGATGGTTCAAGAACAGGAACAAGTGCAAATTTTCCAAAAAACCTACTGTCCTGTTCATTCTGTGAAGAATGCATTGAAGGGTCATCAGCAGATACGATGATCAGCCCTCCGTTTGCTCCGGTAATCGCAGAATTCATGAACGGATCTGCTGCAACATTCAACCCAACATGCTTCATGCAAGCCATTGCTCTTTTTCCGGCATATGACATCCCCAAAGCGCCTTCCATTGCTGTTTTTTCGTTGGCTGCCCATGAGGCAACAATTCCTTTTTGTTTTGCTTCTTTCGAAGAATGGACATACTCCGTAATTTCAGTAGAAGGAGTTCCGGGATAAGCATATATTCCCGACAGGCCCGCATCTATTGCTCCCTGGGCGATGGCCTCATCTCCCAGTAACATTAATTTTTGCATATTCTGTATTTTTTAATTCGTTATTTTGTGAATGTTACAAAACTAATAAAAAAATGAGAATTGCTTTGGAATAATATTTGATCAATTTATGAAAAAATTTATGAAGCCCCTCTTGTTTTCAATCTTCTGCATCATCATGGTAAACCTTTCATTTTCACAGATTGTATATAAAACAACGTGGAAAAGCGAAGCTACACACAAGATATATATTACTGAATGGCAAAGCGAAGCCGATCTGGTTGTTTATGTCTCCAATTGGAAAAGTGATGCACAAGGAAAAAAAGGAATCTGGTATTTTACTGAATGGAAAAGTGAGGCTGAATGGATTGTTTATTTTACAGAATGGAAATCTGAAGCGGATCTCAATGTGTATTTCACAAACTGGAAATCTGAGGCAGAAAGTAAATAATTTTAAAAAAACTACTACTGTCCGACTAAAATTAATTTTTGGCTATTTTTGCCTGTAAGTTATTGGTAGTCAAGCACGAATATTTCAATTCAAAAAGTGACCCCCCCTAAAAACACAATGACATCTGTAACTGATTTGGTGGAGGCTTATGGTTTTTCATATAAATCCTGCTTGTGCTTCTGAGCAATTCAAATACAACCGGCAAGTTGATTACATGTATGCGCACCAATGCCGCCACCACTGAAAATGCCTTTTTCGCCTATGCCATTTTTTGAATCACTGTCAGCAATAGTTGTGCTATGAGCGTGCACCAAACCTGCGTTCTCATGGCACTTTCATCCTCTACGTAAAAATAATGCAATTGAAAATTCTGCTTCATTTTCTTAAACAATAATTCAATCCCCCAAGGCTTATTATAGAGGAATGCAATTTCTTCTGCGGTACTCTTTGCAGGTGATTTCGATAATCCAAGATGATTGGGATTGCCGGCCATGGCTCGCAATCCCTCACAAATTTCGGTCATTGAATCGCACCGGCTCAATATCCCAAACAGAATCGTGATTAACTGTGTCTTCGCTTTGAATGCCTTGTAATATCAGTCTGCATTATGTTTTACATCATAGTATCTATGGCTGCAATATCCAGCAATTTGATGATTTGTTTGAAAATCGGCTGTCCGACAAATTTTATTTCCGTATTTTTGTTCATGTTGTTGATTTTTTTTCAAAACAAATTTACAACATGGGGTAAAAACTCAAGGGAGTAAGTCCTTCTTTTTATTTTTTAGTCGGACAGTAGTGAAAATATTTTTTAAATTTCTTCTAAAAATCCCTTCTGATGTATCTCGATTGATACAGAGCATTTG
>CAYRXH010000013.1:35600-43105 GCA_964428185.1 uncultured Bacteroidales bacterium | reverse complement strand
TAATGTCAGGTGTAAATAAATTAGTTGGAAGATTGATACCAGTAGAAGAAGGAATTACGATAGTTTCATCATATTCCATGTAAAATTGAGTAAGTTCCTCTATTTTCCTACATCCAACAAATATTATCAAGAATGCTGTAAAAATTAAAATTACCTTTTTCATCCGTACAAAATATTTATATTATTAAATATTAATTACCAATACATTACCTTCTTTCTTTTAACATTAATTATCGATCAAATGGAAGACCCATATTTTATTCATCCGTGTTTGTGCTTGGACACTATCATGGGTGTTTCATAGTTCTGTTTTTTTATGCTATATTTCAACTCACGATGTTTGCCCAACTGCCCGACACAGTTGTTATGATTATGCCCAAAAAAAGGATATTTCCTTCCATTATTCCCGAATTTCTGTTTGATGTTCAGCAGCAGTATAATCTATCTCAGAACCCAGCACACTATGTGGAATAAGATAAGCAGCAAGCAACATTGTAGCAGCAAATACGGGCCAGAATAGATTATTTCTGTTTTTCCGGAGAACAACAAAAGTAATAAGCCAAAATATAAACACCACAATTGTTTTATTGTCCGTCAGGTCATGTCCGAAAGGCCAGCCTGTCCAGTATGCATCAAAGGCGTATTTCTGCACAAGCGGCCCAAAAATAAGGCCTCCGGCAAACAAAAATATCAATGTAAGCATAGACAGTTGGTATGTATTTCTCCTGATAAACAAAGCTTCAAAACCTGTACGCATGGAAAGAAGCATGGCCAGAAACATGAAAATAATATGGGGAATGAGTATCAATGCAGGAACATGACCCTTGTAGCGCAACACAGCTGGCTTTTCATTGAGAAGCACTTCCTTCTCCTGGTTCATCAGAACAATATGATACATCATTTTACCGGCAGGTGGCAACTGTGGAAGCTGAGCGACAAGCATATCACCTTCCCTAAGCATACTGAGGGTATCCCATTGGTCATAACTCTTGAAACGTTTGTAATAATACTCCCCGCTTATTCCTCTGTCGGGCGCAAGTATTTTTATTGTGGCAGGTGTATCATCACCCCAGGAGCGTATCAAACGGTAAGAAATTTCAGTTGTACCAAAAGTGGCAGAGCCACGCATGGGTTTCGTCGGTCCTGTCAATCTCTGATAAACTGATATTGAAAGCATCAGAATCAGTGATAACAACCAGAATAAGAGTGATTTCGTTCTTATGTTCATTTTCTGTGTAATTTTGGCATGTTTTTAGTCAATATTACTGCAAATTTAATACTTATTCTTTAAACTACTGCCTTATGAAAACAACAACTGCCATCATCATTACTGCAATGGTTTTTTTCTGTGGTTTCTCTTTATCAGCACAAGAAACAGATTCTCTGGCAGTGACTGCCGATAGTATCGAAGAACCTGAATATCCTGTGTATGAATTACCTGAAATTTTTACAACTGATAACAATCTGAAACTCATCGGACAATTTATCCCATCAAACTGGATTGTCACTCATTTTGGAGATACTCTCAAATTTCGTAATGTTTCTCCGATTTACAAAATATCAGATACTATTGCTGTCGATACCATGAAAAAAGGGCGTGGAAAATTTAAAGAACTCCCTCCCTTGCAGCCTGATTCTGCTTATATTATTATTCTGCTCGAACCATTGTGGTCAGGAAAAAAAGTTGATGATGCAAAACTAAAAAACAGCCATACTCTGGCACTTATCGAAAAACTACTGAAAAAATATAAAATTACACACCTGAAAGACAGAATCAATACTGAAGATTTTGATATCAATGCTGAAGATATTACCGATGATGAGCGAAAATCAATAAACAGATATTTTGAAGATAAAGCAAAACTGGAAAAGGATCTGATCCCAACACCCGATTATCATACAACATTGTTCTCTCTTTTTATTCTACATGTGTTTCCTGCACCTGACCAGGCAATCTTGTATTCTCCACCTGGTATTGTAGCAGATGCACAAATGATTATCAAACTTTTTGAAAAATATGCAGGAAAATAATTTGTTCATTATGAAATTTTTTTCTTCAATTAATCTTCTGTATCAAATTATTTGTATTTTTGCAACAAATTAACCTAAAAAATTGAACCTATTATGAAAAAATTATTCAACATTTTTGCAATTTTTGCTCTCGTTGGCATGTTTGCTTGTACTCAGAAAGCAGAAGGTCCTTCACAGGAAGAATTTGACAAACTTTCAAAAGAAATCGTTGACAAAGACACTCAGATTGCTCAACTTCAGGATGAACTGGAACTTTTAACTGCTGATCTGGATGTTTGCAATATGGAAAGAGATTCTCTCCTTGAACTGACTGCCAAGAAAACCGGTGGCACCTACAAACCAAAAACCAACACAAACACAAATACCAACACTACCACCACAACTACAGGTGGACGTGGTGATATGAAAGGTGGCACAACTACCACAACTGCTACAACTACAGGTGGAAGAAAAGACATGAAAAAAGGTCAGTAATTTTAAATTACTTTCTCTGAAAGAGGCTGAATATTCTTCAGCCTCTTTTTTTATCTCTCGGTCATTATGTATCAATCTCTCTGAAGCATAATCAATATGCCCCATTCTGGGCAGCAAAAATGCTGTAGATTTTTATTAGCAAACTATCAAGTCTGTATATCAGGATATGGAGTTTCTGGAACTCGTATATCCTCAATATGTGTAAAACGGCTGAACCAATATTTTTTTATTAAGAGACTTATTTACCACTCCGATTAAAAATCGGTGGATAAGATTTTTCAATTCTATCAGGACATTTTTCATTCTATTAGCAACCACATTTACAATTGAATTATTGCAGTTTCTGAAAATCTATCAGGCGACTTATGATCTCATGGTTTTTGTGGCCTACATAACAATTCTGATTCCGTTCCTTGTTAACCGAATTGTATCATTCTCAGAAAAACCCAGGAAGAATTCCCCAGGGTGTAATCATAAACACCATTTATGACAGCTACAACTGAACAAAAAAATGCTTATTACAAACTGTCCTTTTTAATCGGTTTTATAAAAACCATACAAAATTTCAGAGCTTACCTGGCTATTCTCATTTGTATTTTTCTTCAAACATTAAGTGACAAAAAAAAGGCTGCAAAATGCAGCCTTCTTCCTAACGAAATTTTAATCCTACTTACTGTTTTGTGAAAGTTAAAAGGCAGGTTTGAGTGTTGGTACCATATGTGTACTGAACTGAAATGCTGAATGTGTTGCTTGAAAGAGTTCCGGTTGACTGTCCTGCAATTGTCCATGGGTCTCCGTCATTGTCAGTAATGCTCTGGCTTGGAATTGTAATATTTGATCCATTGATTTCAGCTTTAGCTGTTCCGCCAAGCGTACCACCAAGAATGTTTGAGATGTTTACTTTGGTAACACCTTCAGCACTTGTAGTGATTGTAGATGCATTGGGAGATCCTGGATAGCAACCATCAATAAATGACCAAGTGCCTACAAATTTGGTTCTCATTTCAGTTGCACAATCAGTTCCTTCATATCCTGTTGCACAGATACATTCTCCTTCGTCACAAACACCGCCATTAGCGCATGTTACGTCTTTACAGGGATCGGTACAAGCGTTCATGATGAACAATCCTGCTGCCAGCGATGCAATCGCCAATAAACTTTTTACATTTTTCATAATTTGTTGTTTTAGGTTAAACGTCGGTTATTTTAATACTGTTGCAAAAATAAATAATTATTTTAATACATACTACAAAAACATCAGATCATTTATAAATTTTTTCTTTATATTGTTTCAAAAAATCGATAAAAAATCTGCCATAGTGCTTATTATCTGCAAATTAGAACAAGTTCAGTTCTTAGGTTCCAATATCATTCTAAAGTTCTCAATTCAACATTTCGTAGCTGAAAAACTTAAAAAAAGTCATATTTTTGCATAACTTCCACACAACAGAACATATCCCCATGAGAAATTTCTTCATTCTTCTGAAATCATATTTCCTCCTTATTTCAATTATCCTGTTGATCAATATTCTTTGCCGGCAACTACTGTATTTTTTCAATCCTGAACTTTTTAAAATATCTCTTTCACAGTATGCTCTTTATACTTTGTATGGGATCAGATTTGATGTTTCATCAATTGCATATGCAGGAATGTTCTTTACAATGCTGCTTTTTATTCCCAACCCCTTTATACACCGCAAATTCTTCAGAATAATCCTATTCTGGGCAGGCTTGCTTCCCAACATCCTGATAATCGCTCCTTCAATCGCTGATTCTTTCTACTACCCATTCATTTTCAGGCGATCAACCTATGATCTGGTCTATATACTGTTTACCATGAAAGGCGAAATTGACACCCTATGGAAAGATCTGCTTCTTGATTTCTGGCCTGCATATCTGATATTTGCAGCCTGTATTTTTATACTCATTATAGCGTTCAGAAAATTCGTGAAACAAATCCCTGTATTGTATCATTCTGCAAAACATTATATTATCGGAATATTGATATTTCTGCTGATGTCTGGGATCACAGTGTTAGCCTCCAGAGGAGGATTTCAGAAAAAACCGGTATCACTGGTGACAGCCGGAATGTACGCCCCTCCCGGACATACGCCCCTCGTTCTGAACAGCGCATTTTCTATCATTCTCACATGGGGAAAAACCGGACTTGAGAAAAAACACTATTTCAATGACAATGATTCCCTTTTTGCATATTTTAATCCATGCAAGCATGGTTCTGATTCTGCATTTCAAGCAAAAAACGTTGTGATCATTATTCTCGAAAGCTTTTCAAATGAACATCTGAACAGTGTTCATCTCGAACAGCAGATTGACAAAAACAAAAATTTTGCCCCCTTTCTTGATTCTCTCATCCATGAAGGTCTCTTCTGCCCCAATACCTTTGCAAACGGAAAACGATCCGTTGAAGGAATTCCTGCTGTGGTTTCATCTGTCCCTACACTTATGAATACTCCTTATATTCTTTCACCGTACATCAACAATAATCTTCCCGGACTACCCACATTACTGGCTCAGGAAGGATACTACAGCATCTTCTTCCACGGAGGACAAAATGGCACCATGAATTTTGATGCCTATGCAGTAAGTGTTGGTTTTAATGAATATTCCGGAAAAAATGAATATCCCGATGATGCGGATTTTGATGGTAAATGGGGAATTAGAGATGAACCATATCTTCAGTTTGTTGTTGAGCGACTCAGTCAAATTCACCAGCCATTCTTCGCAACAGTCTTTACGCTTTCATCTCACCACCCGTATCTGGTTCCTGATGAATACAAATCCGTTCTCCCTGAAGGACCTCTCCCCATTCATCAGACTATTGCCTATACAGATATGGCTCTTAAAAAATTCTTTCAGACTGCTTCAGAGCAGGAATGGTATAACAACACTCTGTTTGTCATAACTTCTGATCATTCATCCGAACCATATCTTGATTTTTACCATGAAGCTGCCGGCAAGTATTCTATTCCTCTGTTATTTTACGATCCAGGCTCCCAACTGAAAGGACTCGTAAACAGGACATGTCAGCAAACTGACATCATGCCATCTGTGCTTGATTATCTTGACTATTCACTTCCATATACTGCTTTCGGGAACAGTATTTTTGACACTGTTCAGACCGGTTTTGCTGTTGCCTGGACAGGAAACGGTTATCAGTTGATTTCGGGAGAGCACATTCTGATCATGATTGATGATAAAGCAGTTGAAGTATGGAACTACCTCAATGATCCATCAGGAAAAGACAGTAAGATCAATGACCAGATCATCACATCTGAACTCTTTCATCTGCTTAGGGCATACATTCAGTGTTACAACAACAGCCTTATTGACAACAAAATACTCTGTCCCTGAGACCAATGAACCCTGCAAAAATACAGTTGTGTGTCATCATCAATCCCATTGCCGGAAGAGGCAGGGCTTCTGCCGTTTCTGAAGAAATTCTGCAGACAATTAACACCAGCATTTTTGATGTGACAATGAAAACTAGCAGTAAACCCGGAGAAATTGAAACTCTGGCACACCAAGCACTTCAAGAAGGCGCCGGTGTGATTGTTGCCGTGGGAGGCGATGGCACTGTCAATGAAATTGCAAGGGTGATTGTTCATACCAATGTTATCCTTGGAATCATACCCCTAGGAAGCGGAAACGGCCTGGCCAACTTTCTGAAAATTCCAAAGTCTGTCAAAGAAGCTGTTCAGATCATCAACACCATGAACATACGGTCAATTGATACTGGAACCATCAATAATCATTTCTTTGTCAGTGTTGCTGGGGTGGGTTTTGATGCAAGCGTTGCCAAAGACTATGCAAAATCAGGTTCCAGAGGATTCATATCTTATCTGAAATCCAGCGTAAAAAAATACTACAGGTATCAGCCCGCCAAATACAAAATCCGCTTCAACAATCAGATTATTTCGAGAAAAGCATTACTGATCACATTCGCCAACTCTGACCAGTTCGGCTACAACACATCCATTGCACCCGAAGCACGTATTGATGACGGTCTGTTTGATATGTGCATCCTCAGAAAAGTGCCATTGCATTTCACTCCTTTTGTGCTTCCTCGCCTTTTTACTCACAGAATACACAAGTCAGGATTCCATGAAACATGGAAAGTCAATGAAGCGACAATTTTCAGAAAACGTACTTCAGTCATTCAGGTTGACGGGGAAGCCATCAGGATGAAAGACAAAATCATTCATGTAAAAAATTACAGACAATCACTCAGGGTCATCTCTTAAATTTCCAGAGGGTTAATGCTGACAAGAACGTCTATTTGTTGTTCAGGATGTGTGTCCGGATCAACCCTATTCATGTAAATTCAAAAAGATTCGTATTCCCCAGTTTCAAAAATTAACTGATGTCTTCATTGTGCTGTCAGGGAATAAAACCCGGCTTCTTTTTTCCAAAATAGAGTGCAACCGCAACAGGATCATACCTGTTTTCAGTCTCTGCCAGGTCACAAAGTTTTAACCCGATTTTCAACTGTTCAAAAACTTCAGTTCTTTAATAATACGTGAAGCCTGCAATGTTAAAATGAATGTAGTACCGTTCACCTGTGGGAATGTACTCTGATTCAATAATGTTAAATTCTGATTTATCCATGCCACAAAATTACATTGTGGCTGTGTCAACTTATGTCACAAAAAAATCAACATTTATTTTTGCAGTCACGCATGTTCTTTTTCAAAAGAATCAGATGCTTTTCTGTTTTGAGCGGATAAATTTTTTAAATTCGGGAGAACCGAGAATCCGGATATCAGCCGGCAGTCCCATCACAAAACGCCCCACACCTTCGAAACTGCACACCATTGTTTCAAACAACCATCTGTCGAGTGCAATTTGTGTCAGGTCTTTTCCCGCAAGCGGGTATTCCTCCTGCAACAACATGGCTGCACGCATACCAAGTTCAAGTCTGACGGGAAGCAATTTAAAACTGCTGATTCTGAACACATCAATAAATCCTGCCTTGTGAAATT
>CAYRXH010000013.1:18616-35500 GCA_964428185.1 uncultured Bacteroidales bacterium | reverse complement strand
AGCAATTTAAAACTGCTGATTCTGAACACATCAATAAATCCTGCCTTGTGAAATTCAGAATATTTCCAATCTGACATGAGAACCTCAACCTCTTCAATTCTGGAAACTTTAAACAGTTTGTTGGATTTCGACTCAGTATCATAGGCCCACATCTGAATATAGTTTGTGGTGAATTCAAAAGGTTCAACAAGCCGGTTGCGGATGCGATTACTGCTAGGAGATGTATAATTTCTCAATATCACCTGTTTCCCGTTTTCAATGGCTTCAATGAGACCATTCACATTACGTGCATTTTTACCACTTGTGACAGTTTCGGCCAGAATTCTGTAATCATACACTGTATATAACTTCTTTTTCAGATTCTGTTTCAGCACATTGGTTTCATCAATGCTTTCAATGGCTGATTTCAAAATATAAGCTTCCTCTTCGGTAAAATGTATCAGGTTGCTGATGTCTCTGAAATAGGGAGAAGCACGATCAATACGGTAGATTTTATCCCTTTGCTTGATAACAAAGCCCGAAAGCCGGAAAGTGTCAATATAACGGTAAATGGTGCGCACAGACATATCAAGGCGCTCAGCAATCTCCTCAACTGTAAACCGGTTGTTGGCTGTGAGAATTTTCATAAGACGAAGCAATCGTTCAAGTTTGGGCTGATCCATTGATGTAAATTTTTTTGATGAAATTACTCATTTTTTAAATTATACCATTGGGAAGTTTCTGTTAATATTAAAATAACATAAATCAATTTGAGAAAGCAGTCAGTAATGATATGAAAGATGTGACATTTTTACTAATTTTGCACAAATTCAACTAAATGAAATACAACATTGTGATTTTAGGTGCCGGACAGGTGGGTTTTCAACTTGTCAGAGCCTTTGCATCTGCAGGACACAGTGTATCAGTATGGAGTCGTCATCATCTTCATGCAGTTGAATCAGCCGGAAACACCGGTGCCACAGTTCTCAGTCAATTGTCTGAAATTCCTGCTGATACTGATTGCTGCATTGCTGCTCTCAGTGAACATGCAATCAGCGAAGTGTGTCCACAACTGCCTCATTTCCAAGGAATACTAACGCATACTGCCGGTTCAGTCCCCATGGAATTCTTAAAACCTTTTGCACATAGATACGGGGTCTTCTACCCTTTGCAAACATTCACAAAAGCCAGAATTCCTGTTTATTCAGAAATTCCGGTATTTATCGAAGCTTCCGACAGGGAAGGACTTTCTCTGCTCTCAACTCTTGCAACATCAGTTTTCGGCACATCTCAGGTTCTTGATTCTGACCGGAGAAGCATACTTCATCTGGCAGCTGTTTTTGCCTGCAATTTTACAAATGCTTCATTAGTTGCAGCGCAGGAGATAGCAGAAAAAAACGGCATCGATTTTCAGGTTTTGCTTCCACTTATCAGTGAAACTTTTTCCAAAAATCTGCAGAACAGACCATTTCAAAACCAAACTGGACCTGCTATGAGACACAACAATCAGATTATCGGAAAACATCTGAAAATGCTCAGCGGCAATCCCTCTCTGAAAATGATGTATGAAGCCATAACACAATACATAACTGACACATACAAATCATGAACGACTACAGACAGAGACTGAAGAATATCAGCACCATGATTTTTGATTATGACGGAGTTCTCAGTGACGGGAGGATCCTATTCAGTGATGACGGTCAACAAATGCGAAACGGGAATGTCAGAGACGGATATGCTATTCAGCTGGCACAAAAAATGGGTCTTCAGATTGCAATCATCTCGGGTGCCAACACTCCCGGCATGAGAATCAGGTGCGAACTGCTGCAAATTCAGGATGTTTTTCTGGGTGTCAGCGACAAACTTGCAGTATATGAAGAATTTAAAGTCCAAAAGGGGCTCAACGATTCTCAGATACTTTATATGGGTGATGACCTTCCCGACTTCCCTGTGATGCAAAAAGTCAGTATTGCAGCTTGTCCTTCTGATGCAGCAAATGACATTAAAGAAATTGCACATTATATTTCACACTTTAAAGGTGGCGAAGGCTGTACCCGGGATGTTATCGAACAGGTTCTCAGAGCTCGCGGTTTATGGATGACCCCCGAAGCATTTATCTGGTAACAATTTGAAAAAGACAATATGAAAACATTTTCAGCTTACTTAAAACTTTTCAGGATTCAGAACCTTCTGATGATTGCACTGCTCATGTATTTCGTAAGATATTTCCTTCTTCGCCCTGTATATGAATACGATCAGATTGTTCTGCAAATGGATGAATTTTCCTTTTTCCTTTTTGTTTTGGGATATATTCTGCTCACAGCCGGGGGATATGCAATCAACGATTATTTTGACATCGGCATGGACGAAATCAACAGGCCAGAAAAAACCATACTTCGCAAGGAAATTCCACTTTCTGCAGGTCAGTATGCCTATTACATTATGACATTCCTTGGTGCCATCATTTCATTATGGGCTATACTCCGGATCAATGCACCGAAACTGATCTTTGTGCTTGCCATTGTCACACTTCTCTATTGGTTTTACTCAACCAAATACAAACGAGAATTTTTTGTAGGCAATATTGCAGTCGCATTTCTTGCAGCACTTTCGGTGGGGATTGTTTGGCTTTATGAATTTTTTGCTTCCATTTATAACGGAATTATTCCCTTTCATCATTTGGGCTATATTACACGCGTTGTACTTGCGTATGCTGCCTTTGCCTTTCTGCTCACTCTTATCAGAGAAATCATCAAAGATATGGCTGATAAAGAAGGTGACAGCGAATTCAAATGTCGCAGTCTTCCAATAATTTTGGGAATTACAAAAACCAAAGTTCTGATATACATACTGCTGTTTGTTCTGCTCGCTCTTATCGCAGGGTCATCCTGGTATTTCTATACTATCAGCCATCTATACATGCTTGCTTTCTCCCTTATTCTGATTATCCTTATGATCTATTTTACTTCACGATTTATAAGAGCAACACAAAGAAAAGATTTTATCTTTCTATCTGATCTGATAAAAATTATTTTTCTTGCGGGCATCATTTCTATTCAATTATTCAGCATCGAAACCAGATTTTAATGATTACAGACAATTTCAGGATCATCCTTGCCTCTAACAGCCCCCGTCGCCGTCAACTTCTTTCCGGGATGGGAATACCCTTTGAAGCAATGGTCACAGTTGTTGACGAATCCTATCCTGAGCACCTTTCTCCTTCTGAAGTGGTCATCTATCTCAGCATGAAAAAATCTGAGCATTTTCTGCCACCCGACATGAATGATAATGAAATCATTATCACTGCCGACACTCTGGTTTCACTCAACGGAATAATCATTCCAAAACCTGACAATGAAGATCAGGCCTGTGAATTTTTAAAGATGCTCTCCGGGAATATGCATCATGTGTTTACAGGTGTCACTTTAAAAAGCAAAACCAAAATCCACAGTTTTTTGTCCGAGTCTAAAGTATGGTTCAGACCATTAAATGAAGAAGATATTTGCAGATATGTCGGCCAATTCAAACCCCTTGACAAAGCAGGTGCATACGGAATACAAGACTGGATCGGATATATCGGCATCGAACGCATTGAAGGCTCGTTTTATAATGTTATGGGACTTCCGACTGCTCAATTATATGCAGAACTGAAGAAGTTTATTGAAGAACATGCCTAGTTGATAATGTTCTTTGGAATCCCTTCGGCATAATCGATAAAGAGGATATGGGATATGGGATATGGAATAAGGAGTAAGGTATTAGGGTATAAAGGCTTTATTAATATCGAATATTAAGTCTTATATGTCGAATGTCTAAGTTTTTTTCCCAGTCACAAATCACACTTCTACTAATTACCAATCATATGCAATCTTCTCCCGAAGGTAAACTTCGGCTTAATCTTTTAATCACCCCCCCCTCAATACTCCACAATCTCACACACGCATCTGAATCCAAGCCAGTCTCGTGGCCCGAAATATTCAACTCTTTTTTTATAGTTGCCCGTTGTATCATTATCTTTCCAGGATATGCCCACTGACAGGTGTTCAACACTTGTCATTTCACAGATATTTCCAGGTACATAGTAAAATTCTAATTTTCCTTTCTGAGGCACAGCAGGAAAAGTGCATGCAATATTATGAGGAAAAACTGCCTTGTTGAGGATAATATTTTTTGAGAATTTGTCAATTGCCTGATCCCATTCATCGGGAGTTGGGAGGCGGTATCGGATTTTGGTATAGTACTTTTTCCTTTGCTTTTCATTTTTGCACTCAACGGCCCATCCCAGCATAACGATACGCGTACGCCACAATGCATATTCATTTGCCTGATTAAAGCTGATATAAATGACGGGGTTATTGTTAAAGGTAGGATTATTCAAATATTCCTCCATACTCTGAACCCAACTCAGAAACTGATCAAGCCTGATTCTCATCCTCCCCAGCAAATCTTCATCCTTCCCCGTAAGTCTCATAAAACGTCTGAATTCCTCAAGATTGATTCCCCAAGCTGGAAGACTGTCAAGAGAATCTCGCACTTCTGCCGAATATGTGACAGTTAGAAAACTGATAAATTCTCTGTAATCAATATTCTTGATTGGGTTTACATCGATGTATACTGAATCATTGAGCATCACGGTTCCCGGCGGAGCAATTTTCGGTTTTCTTGAAGGTTTCAGCTTTTCCTGTTTGGGTTCCTTTGCTTTTTCGACCTTTTCCTTTGCCTCTTTGGGAGACTTTTCAGGTTTTTCCTGCTTGTTTTTTACTTTTTTCGGCTTCTTCCCGTCAATATCTTCTTGTGCCTGACACGGAAAAGTGACATGCACCAAAAGAAAAATGACAAACACGGGAATCAACCTGCGCATCATACTTGTGTTGAGAAATGCTTACTCATGCTTATACTGTTTTCATTAGCGTTTGTTTCATTAGTCCCTTCATGTTTATGGATTATCGCAAAACAAATACTTCATGTTAAATTTTTTTCACAGAGAAAAAAAAGTCTGTAAATAAAATCTTTTCTTATCTTTACACCTTGGAACAATTATTGAATCATCGTAAAAAAAAAAAAAAAAACAATATGAAAACAAAAATCCTTGCATTTTTTGCGATTTCAAGTCTTTTACTGGTATCCTGTGATCTTTTTCAGGAAGAACCCCCTACCAAATCAAATATGGAAGGAGTGTGGGAAGCCACATCTGTACTGAATGAAAGCAACCAGGAGATTGTCCAGGATCTTAAATTCCCCATTTTGGCATTTCATCTGAGCAGTGACAACACTGTAGTTTCTACAGCAGGTCCGCTGGTGATGTATATTGTTTACGGTGATAACAACTATGCACAGATTTCTTCGCAGATTGATCAGGTATTCAACTATCTGACACTCAGTTTTAACGGAGGTGAATTTTTCGTCGGAGGCGGAACACAGTCCAGATTCACCCTTGAAATGAAAATTGAAGGAATAGGAGGCGCACATACCCTGACAACTTTGCTGGAGCTTGTCGGAGTAAATCCTACATTTCAGGTTCCTATTATCTATCACAAGTTTATGGATATCAAGGTGTCTTTTACCAACGATTATGAAACCATGACATGGGAGATTGACAGCATGACAACTGCTGTTTACAACACCAAAGACCAATATGGAAACTATGTCCTCTGGCATGGATGGCCTGTTGATAATTTCCAGAGATGTAAAATAACTTTCCAGAAGCGAACAAAAGACATTCGTGATTTGGTTCAGGAAAACTCATAACACTGAGATTCACAAAATACTTTCAGCCTCCTTCGGAGGCTTTTTTATGACGCCTGTCCCCACTCTCCTTCTGTCCACAACCCTGTTTCCACCCATTCCATGGATGGCTGCTTTAATTCAATTTCCCGATTGTCAACTGGAAATTCATGAAACATGGCACAAACAAACTTTTCGAAACAGATTTACAATTCTCTCGGCCAACGGACCACTCGACCTGAACGTGCCTGTCGTAAAAACCAACGGAAATCATACCAAAACTTTAAATGTATTGGTTTCATCCCACAATCAACCCCTCCGGAAAATGAAAGCCGCAATTGACAGCGCATATCAATCATCTCCTTATTACGAGTACTTTTCTGACCAACTTGAACACTTTTTCAGCCAAACATATCGCAGTCTCATTGACATGAACATGCACTCACTTGATTGCATAAGCACAATGATCAGACATCCTTTTCATCTGAAAACAAGCTTTTCATTCATTTCACCCGATGATCTCTCAGAAACATTTATTGACCTTAGGTATAAACTTTCTCCAAAAAACAAACATTTTTACAGTTTTAAAGCTCCCCACTACTATCAGGTGTTCCATACCAAATTTCCATTTGTTTCAAATCTATCAGTTCTTGATCTGGTGATGAATATGGGTCCTGAAAGTATATTATATTTGCAGAAATATCCGCTCAAAGAATTTTTAATATTTTTAAGCCAGATGTAATGGATCAACATGGTATTTGCCTAATTTCAAGTGTCCCGATCAGATCTCATCCGGATCACAAAAGCGAAATGGTAAGCCAGTTACTATTTGGCGAACTGTATATGATCAGCCATATCAACGAAAACTGGATACAGATTATCTGCAATGATGACTCATACTATGGTTGGATAGATATGGCTCAACATACCGGTCTTTCAGAAAATGAATACTCTGAACTCCGAAACAAAGAAAGATACTTTACTCCGGGCCCTGTTGACGGGATTATTCATAAAACAAACGGTACAATCATAATCCTTAGCACCGGATCTGTACTTTACGGACAGAACGAATTCACTGCTGCAGGAAACTCTTTTCAGTACAATGGAGCAACCGTTCTTTCAGATGATGATCATACAGCTGCCAATATTACTACTGTTGCCAGCTACCTGCTTGAGACACCATACCTGTGGGGAGGAAAAACTGTCATGGGATACGACTGCAGTGGATTTGTTCAAGTTCTTTTTCGTATGCATGGAGTCATTCTTCCACGTAATGCATCCCAGCAAGCTTTGAAAGGTAACGAAATCACATTTGATAATATTCAGAAAGGCGATCTTGCCTTCTTTGGCAGTCAGGACTCAGTAACTCATGTGGGAATCATTTCAGACAAGAACACAATCATCCATTGCAGTGCAAAAGTCAGAAAAGACTCCATCGATGTCAAAGGGATTATCTCTTCCGAAAATGGAGAATATACCCATCAGCTTGTTTCAATAAGGAGAGTTTTGTAATTATTACATCTTTCTTATTATCTTCTATTTATCTGATGCTATTCGGCTATATCCGCTTGTAAACGATTCCTTCCGTAAGCAAATGCTTATTCTCCGGGTACGCACCTAAACTGACTATAGTTTTGCATTTCTGTTGCTTTCAAAATGGATATGCGAAAACACACAGAATGATAGAATCACTTTTACATTCTGCCCCCTTTTTATAACAAAATCACAAAAATTTAAATTGCACTGTTGATAAAAGAGTAAGACAGAATATAAGGAATAAAATAAAATCATTAATTTTGAAACCATTAAAAAAGAAAACAATGAGTAGTGATAAAAACCACAAACCAACAGTAAATACTGACAAACTGAAAGCATTGCAGTTCACCCTTGACAAACTTGAGAAAACATACGGAAAAGGCACAGTGATGCGTCTTGGAGATAATCCTGTTGAACGACCTGAAGTGATATCCACAGGATGTATAGCCCTTGACATGGCTCTGGGTGTGGGTGGTTTACCAAGAGGAAGAATTGTTGAGATTTTCGGTCCGGAATCCAGCGGAAAGACAACGCTTGCAATCCATGCTATAGCTGAAGCACAGAAACAGGGCGGACTTGCAGCATTCATTGATGCCGAGCATGCCTTTGATCAGTTTTATGCACAAAAACTTGGTGTTGACATTGAAAATCTATTGGTGTCACAACCTGATAACGGCGAGCAGGCATTGGAAATTGCTGACAATCTGATTCGTTCCGGTGCCATTGATATTATAGTGATTGACTCAGTTGCAGCATTGACTCCAAAAAGTGAAATTGAAGGCGATATGGGTGATTCCAAGATGGGTCTGCATGCCCGGCTCATGTCACAGGCACTCAGAAAACTCACTGCAACGATCAGTAAAACAAAATCTGTGTGCATATTCATCAATCAGCTCAGGGAGAAAATCGGGATTATGTTCGGAAATCCTGAAACGACAACCGGAGGAAACGCATTAAAATTCTATGCTTCAATCAGGATTGACATACGAAGAATGACGCAGATCAAGGAAGGAGAAAATGTCATGGGCAACAGGACAAAAATTAAAGTTGTAAAAAACAAAGTAGCACCTCCTTTCCGTACTGCAGAGGTGGATATTATCTACGGAGAGGGATTTTCACGACTGGGAGAAGTGATTGACCTTGGAGTAGATTTTGGAATTATTAAAAAAAGCGGTTCCTGGTTCAGTTACGGTGAAACCAAACTGGGTCAGGGACGGGATGCAGTCAAAATGCTGCTTCAAGACAATCCAGAACTACAGGAAGAATTGGAAAAACTCATCCGAGAAAAATTGACTGTTCATCCAACACCATCGGCCAATGATTAAAACAATTTTTATCATTATTTTTTCAACTTTTATGTTCCTCACTGTTATTTCATGTAAAAACAGAACTGACGCATCCATTGAGGATCAGGAAAACAGAACAGATGCAATACTTACTTCAATCACAGAGCAAATTGAAGCATCACCGGATGATCATAGTCTTTATCATAAAAGGGCCTTAAGATATCTTGAGCTGGAAATGCCATATGAAGCTTTGACGGATATCAACAAAGCCCTGCAGCTGGATCCTCAGAACACCCAATACACAATTACAATGGCAGACATCTATTTTGCCATGGGACACATTGACAATTGTCGAAAAGCATTGATTTCAGCACAGGACAATGACCCTGCAAATGTGGAACCCGTCCTGAAACTTGCTGAACTGGATCTGATTCTGAAAGATTATGATAAAATGAACTTGTATCTCAACAAAGCCCTTGAAATTGACAAAACCAATGCGAAGGTTTTTTATATGCGTGGAGTTGCTCTCAAAGAACAGGGAGATTCAATGAATGCCATGAAAAATTTTCATCAGGCAACCATTTTTGACCCTGATTATTACAATGCTTTTGTTGATGCCGGTATTCTTGCATCAGAAATGAAAGATCCCATTGCAGTTGAGTACCTTAATACAGCCTTGAACCTCAAACCTGCCAGTGTTGAAGCCCGATATGCTCTTGCCATGCACTTCCAGAATCAGGGAATGCTCAATGAAGCGATGAAGGAATATTACAATATCCTTTCTATTGACAAGGAAAATGCAAATGCCCATTACAATCTGGGGTATATCCATCTGGTTGATCTTCAGTTATATGATCAGGCCATCATTCATTTTTCAGATGCCATCAAGGCAGATCCCCGTTATGCTGAAGCATATTACAACCGTGGTTATTGCTATGAACTGAAAGGAGATATTGAAGCTGCACGCAGAGACTACCAGCAAGCTCTTTCCATCAGAACCAATTACCAGATGGCAATTGACGGATTAAACAGAATTGATGCTTTGATTCCTCCAGTTCAATAATAAAAATTCAAACAATATGAAAAAACTGCTGCTTATCAGTATTGTAGTGTTGGGCATGCTTGCCTGCAAACAAACTCCTCCTGCCGGTGAGGAAGAAATTATCGGACAACAGATTCCTGAAATTTCAAACGGGCTGATGACTCCCGAAGCACTCTGGTATTTTGGAAGAATCGGCGAATTCAAAGTTTCTCCTGATCAGAAAAAAGTTATTTACATTGTCACTTTTTATAGTATTGAACAAAACAAAGGGAACAGGGAAATCTTCATCGCGGATCTTGAAACCGGAGAAACCAGCCAATTGACTGAAACTGCAGCCGGTGAATTGAACATCGAATGGAAACCCGGTACAACAGAAATTGGATTTCTTTATCCTGATGATGATGGAACGATGCAGTTATTTGAAATGAATGCTGAAGGTTCTAACAGAAAGCAAATTTCATATATTCCTGATGGGATCGGTGGATTCAGTTATTCTCCCGACGGCAAACACATTCTATATCTGGCAGATGTTCCCAAAACCCCAACGACTGCCGATTTGCATCCTGATATGCCTGAAGCGAATGTCAGGATCATTGACAAACTGATGTACAGACACTGGGATCAGTGGGTGGAATCATACACACATATTTTTGTTGCACCATACAGCGAAAAGATTGCTGAAGGCACAGACATCATGAAGGATGAGCCATGGGAATCACCGGTCAGGCCATTTGGAGGAATGGAACAGATTACCTGGAGTCCGGACGGACAATCCATCGTATATACCTGCCGGAAACTGGAAGGGCTTGAATACAGTAAATCAACAAATACCGACCTTTTTCAATACAATATTGAAACCGGCAAAACGGTTAATCTGACCGAAGGCATGAACGGATATGACATGAATCCCGTTTTTTCTGCCGATGGTTCAAAACTGGCATGGGAAAGCATGGAACGTGATGGATATGAGGCAGACAAGCACAGACTTTTTATTATGGATGTCGCTTCCGGAGGGAAAAGCTTTCTTTCTGAAGATTTCGATGCCAATGTTTACAATATCACATGGAACGCTGATGGTTCAATGATTTATTTTACAACCGACTGGTATGGTTCAAAAGAGATCTTTTCAATACCAACATCAGGAGGAGATCCTGTCCAGATAACAAATGGCATTCATGATTATGTAGGAATATCTTTTGCCGGAGATAAATTTATTGCCATGAAGCAAAGCATGTCAAAACCTGCCGAATTGTTTATTGTAAACCTGAGCAACGGCACTGATCAGGAGATCTCATTTGTGAACAAAGAGTTGATTTCGAAGCTTAAAATGGGAAATGTTGAAAAGAGAATGATAAAAACCACTGATGGCAAGGATATGCTCACATGGATCATCTACCCTCCTGATTTTGATTCAACGAAAGTGTATCCAACGCTTTTGTATTGTCAGGGAGGTCCTCAGGGCATGGTCAGTCAGTTTTGGTCTTACCGCTGGAATTTTCAGATCATGGCTGCCCACGGCTACATCATTGTAGCTCCAAATAGGAGAGGACTGCCAGGATTTGGCATGGAATGGCTTGAACAAATCAGCGGTGATTATGGCGGACAGAACATCAAAGACTATCTCAGTGCCATTGATGAAATTGCCAAAGAACCATGGGCAGATGAAACCAGATTGGGTGCTGTTGGAGCAAGTTATGGAGGCTATTCTGTCTTTCACCTTGCAGGCATGCACAACAAACGATTTAAAGCCTTTATTGCACATTCAGGAATTTTCAATTTTGATGCCCAGTATCTTGAAACCGAAGAACTCTGGTTCCCCGACTGGGATTATGGTGGTGCCTACTGGGAAGTTGACAGACCCAATGTCAAACGCTCTTATGCTGCTTCTCCTCATCTGATGGTAGAGAACTGGGACACTCCAATACTGATTATGCACGGGGAAAAAGATTACAGAATATCATATACTCAGAGTATGCAGGCATTTAACGCGGCACAAATCATGGGTGTTCCATCCAGGTTGATTCTGTTCCCCGAAGAAAATCACTGGATACTGAAACCCCAGAATGCTATCATATGGCAAAGAGAATTTTTTGCATGGTTGGATCTTTACCTTAAATCTGATTAGTCGATTTTTTTTTTTTAGATTAAATTATTTCATCATCTTTATAAAATTTCTTTCAATATTTTTGTAAAAAAATTTACATGAAACAGAATTATTTAAGGAACCTAATATTGGGTTTTTTTAAAGTATCTGTTCTAATAATGGCATCCTATTAAGCTGTTGCACAATGTACAACCTGTCCATCTTATGATGAATATATCGGCATAACATCTACCCCCCAAACAACCAGCCTTGTCACTTTGGCTACAAATGATTGCCACATGTACGAGACATACCTGTATGCCGGAACAGCATACACATTTACAGTTTGCAGCAATGGAGGAAGTTATACTGATGATACAGTGTTTGAATTGCTGGATGGTTCCTGTAATCAGGTAACATACAATGATAAAATTGTGGTTTAGGATCTGAAATTAATTATACTCCTGCAACTTCCGGATATTACTATTTAAGAGCAAGAGGGCATGGCTAGGCAGCATGCACCAATAATATGGCCTACTGTTATACCACTTTATGTACTTAATGTCCCGCATGTGATTTTACTATTACTCCAACTTCAGCCTATCAAACACATAGTGGAACAATCGGTCTGGGTTCATGCAAAAAATATAAGGTTAATCTCACTGCAGGTGTTGAATATATTTTCACATTTTGTGAAGGTGGAGGAAGTGCCAATTATGACACATTTCTCACATTGCATGATGCTCCTTGCTTAACCGTAGCAGCCAATGATGACTATTGCGGATTGCAGTCAAAATTAAAATACCTCTCACTTAGTGGCGGCACATACTATCTCGAAGTCAACTCCTGCTGTGTTAGTGGATATGGAGGAGTTTATATTCTTGCATATAAAATTGACTGCAACAACAATGACTAGTGCATCTGCACCACAAATGTTTCAACATTGCCATATTACAGCGGGCCTGCCACCAATGTGGGATCAACCACATAGACACTCCCTGCTTCGTCTTGTGGCTCGATGGGTAATATTGTCTGGTATTCCTTTACAGGCACTGGCAACAAAGTCAGAATTTCAACATGTGATGCAATTACTGATTTTGATACTGAAATAAGTGTCTTTACAAGAGATTATTCAACTTTGACAGAACTGACCTGCAATGACGACATGTGTGTTACATATTTCGGTAACGCATCAACTGTTGATTTCTGCTCCACCCTCAGTCAGGTATATTATGTAGGTGTGGGCTATTATTTCTCAAGTGGTGGCACAGGAAACTATGCATTAACCATTGAAGATCTGCCTCTGGGTACGCCTGACACAATCAACGGAAGCATCTGCAGGTGCCAGGGTGCCTGTAGCGAAACTTATACAACCCTTGCAACAAATGCTAATTCATATACCTGGTCCATTATTCCTCCTCAGGCAGGAACGATCAATCCTTCTACCGGAGAGATCACATTGGATGCAGGTTTCTCAGGCACTGCTACTATCAGTGTTGTAGCCAATGCGTGTTCACAGACCTCACCATCATTTGATCTTGATGTAACTGTCAATCCGTATCCTTCTGCTGCTGGTACAATTACCGGCACTCCTATTGTTTGTCAGGATGCTACAGGCATTGCATACAATGTTCCTCTAATTACCGATGCAACAATTTATGTATGGAACTTCTCAGGAACTGGAGCAACAATTAACGGAAGCACTGAAAATATCACTATTGATTTTTCAGCCTCTGCTACTTCCTGAAATCTTACAGTTGCAGGTCAAAATTACTGTGGAACCGGTACAGTTTCAGCAGATTACTATATTGATGTTCAAAACTGTACATTTAATTCTCATTCCGAGAATTCTGAAATTCTGATTGTCCCCAATCCCAGCACAGGTCATTTCCAAATATTCTTCAATGATTCATTCTATGGAAAGATCTCTGTCAGGATTTTCAATGAATTTTCTCAACTTATATGGCAGTCTGATGACGTATCAGTTCAGGAATCATCATACTTAAGCATTAACCTTGAGCATCTTGCAGACGGACTGTATTATATCCATATTATGGATTCAAAATCACTGGCTGTTGAGAAAATCATTATCCAGAAATAAACTAACTTTTTCCTTTAAAAAAAGCTGTATCATTCAGATACAGCTTTTTTTTTTTACATATGTCGTCAATAAATCCTAATTTCAGTGCAAAACTGATCATTTCTGCTGTCTATAATTCAGACTACAGACAACGCTCTGAAAATAAACAACAGGCACATACACTTTGTCAATGGTCTATAATTCAGACTACAGACAACGCTCTGAAAATCTTAAAAAAAACTGATGAATGATTCTGATTTTTACACCGAACTAATTCCGGATATCTGGACAAAATATTATAATTACTCTGATATTGCTGCAGATTTTTATTGCAAGTATGGCACATAATATAATCAGATATCCTCAAAAAAAGCTAATCATCCTTCAAAAATGAAGATTGCAGTATTCTGATTTCATCCTGTTTTAATGCATCACCGGTTTTCTGATAAGCAAATATCAGATTATTCAGCACCCTGCTTATGATTTCTTCGTTTTTGCACGGTACAAAAAACTCAGGTTTTTCAACTGCCTTTAATTGTTTCAGGAAAGCTGATAATTGAACCTTTGTAAAAAGAGCACCTTTTGAAAACGCATTGATATAAAACAAAGGCTCACGTTTCGGCAGAAAAGACATTGATTCATCTTCTCCTTCATTCACAACAACACAAATAAAATGTTCAGGAACATTGACACCATAAACAGGCAATCCAAGCATCTGCGCAATGATTATATACACAGAAGCCATGAGAACAGGACTTCCTGTTTTATTCTGAAGTACATCAGTCATAAAGGAATTTGCAGGGTTGTGGAAATCGGTTCTGTTTGGTTTAAAGCCATGAACATTATACAACACATGATTAAAAACTCTAATTTTCTCTAAAATTGTAAGTTTACTGTTGATTTCAATCCAGACATCATGCTTCATATCACTGATTTGCTTTTTCAGAAAATCAAATTCAACAAACGGATATTGATAGCGATTCACCAGATATAGCCCGTGTAACAGGTTTCCGGCACCCATTTTTTTCCACTGCCAGAGTTCATTCCGGATATATTCGACATTGATTTTATATATCAGGTTTCTTATTCTCTCAAGTACTTCATCACTGAAATGATTTTCTGAAGCTTCCTGCAGAAAAGGGAGTATAGCACAGCCATGCTCAAGTATTCTTTTTTCAATCATTGAATACATGTTCTGATCAGGTTCATCAACCAGTTGTAAAAGTGCCTGAAATTCAGCTGAGCTATGAGCAGTCATAGTTTATTCAGTTAGATGTTGCAGAACAGTTTCAATAAGAGTCTTCATGTGTGGTTTATAATTTTTTGAAAACTCCCCTGCAGCACGGTTTGCAATAATCAGGCATACGGTCAGCATTTCGTGCCCCATAAGTTGCCCAAGACCGTATAATGCCGATGTCTCCATTTCAAAATTTGCAATATGCATGCCCTTAAACCTGAAATCAACAATTTTCTGTTGCAGATGAGGAAATGCCGGAGGGATAAAAACACTTCTGAACTGGGGACCGTAAAATCCTGGTGAAGTGAGTGTAATGCCCTTGTCAAAACCCTTCCCTACTTTTTCAAGCAGCACATTCGAACCATGGGCAGCATAGGGAGTGCTTAGAATTTTGGGCCATTCGGTAAATTCAGTAAATTGAGCTGCCAGAGGGTCTGATGTGAGTTCAATATTCCCTTCATAGAAATTTAACACACTATCAATTCCGATTGCAGATGCTGAAACGACACATGATTCAATAGGGATGTTTTTCTGCAAAGCACCTGAAGTTCCGATTCGAACAATATTCAGAGCCCGTGGATTTTCCAAAAACTTTTTTTCCTGAATATCCCATTTTGACAGAACATTGATCTCATTGAGGCAAATATCAATATTATCGGGACCCATTCCGGTTGACATTGCAGTAATTCTTTTACCATTAAACCAGCCGGTATGGGTAACAATTTCACGGTTTAGCACCTGAACTTCAATGGTATCAAACATTTCCGAAATAATTGGAACACGTCCGGGATCACCTACCACAATAATATCATCTGCCAGCTGATCAGCATAAAGTTTCAGATGATAAACACTGCCGTCGGGATTAAGAACAAGTTCAGAATCTTTAAAACCTTTCATGATTTTGTTGTATTTTCGTTCCCTGAAAAAAACTTTGTACAAAAATACAAAATTTTATGCAAGATTATTTTGAATCCATTATTGTACCTGTTGATTTCGGTCCCCGCACATCACCTGTCATAAAACAGGCATATATTTTCGGGCAGTTGCTGAATTGTGATATCGTGTTACAATATGTTCATGATCCTATTGCCGGACATTCCGAGAACCTCATTTCAGAAACTGAAACCCGACTGAAAGAACTGGCTGATACTGCAAGTGAAAAATATAACCTGAACTTCTACCCCTACATTTGTCAGGGTGATATAACAGATTCAATTGTCAGTTTCTCCCGAAAGAACTACGCTAAAATGATTATTATGGGCGACCAGAGCAATTCTGCTCATTCTGAATCACCTGGTATCATAGGTAACAATACCAGCAAAATAATCCGTGAAGCCGAATGTCCAGTGCTGACCATAAGCAATGAAATCGTCTATGATCTGGATAAAATTCTTCTCCCACTTGATCTGGGGAAACCCATAGGACAAAAACTGAACTGGGCTATCTATTTCTCCAGATTCTTTGGGTGTATCATTAAAGTCATTACCATCGCATCAAATCATGATGAAATCAGAAAGGAGAAATATAAGGAAAAAATGTATCAGATTAAAACCATGCTGAATGACTGCAATGTCTTCTGCACTACTGATATCCTTATAAAGAAAGAGAATAATGCTGCTGAAAGTAAAATGATTGTAGATTATTCAAAACAGAATGACTGTGATATGATTATGATTATGACACGGCAGGAAACCATCAATAAAGACGTCAATGTAGGAAGAACCGCATCAGGAATTATAAGTCTTTCTGAAAAACCGGTCATCAGTATCACTCCGAATATTAAATCCGGGATGTCTAAAACTTGTTGAAAATTTCATCTATGTATTGGAAATATTTTTTATATTTTTACAACATAAATTCAACAAAAAAATGGAAATATTATGAGAACATCACTGTCACTTATCATTCTTTTAA
>CAYRXH010000013.1:0-18516 GCA_964428185.1 uncultured Bacteroidales bacterium | reverse complement strand
CAACAAAAAAATGGAAATATTATGAGAACATCACTGTCACTTATCATTCTTTTAATTCTATGCGGATCATTGTCTGCTCTCAATCCTGTGAGGGAATATTCGCACAAACCTTCTGATTATGGACTAACCTATGAAGAAGTCACTTTTGTCACTTCAGACAATATCAATCTCAAGGGCTGGTTGTTTTCCCCAAAGGAAATTTCTTACAGAATGGTAATCATCAGCCATAGTGGCGATGGAAACATGTCAAAAATGATTGAAATTGCCTCCCAGTTCACAAGCATCGGTTTCAATGTCCTGACATACGATTACAGAGGTTATGGTGAAAGCGATGATTTTGACATTAAAAATGATTTTTTTATTTATGCCCAATTTGAAAAGGACCTCAATGCAGCCATTGATTATGTGAAACGGTATCATTCCAAAAACAGAAACATCAATCTATACGGAGTGGGGATAGGAGCATCCATGTCTTTAAGTATCGGTGCAAACCGCTGTGATCAGATCAGCAAAATTATTGCCGATTCTCCATACCTTACTCTTGAAGATGCCAAAACTGCTATCAAAAAGAATTACGGAAAAGAAGTTCTTCTTCCGCTTGGATTTGACAAACTGCTGCTTGAACCGAAACATGCTCTTGCTGCCAAAGGTGCAAGCCTTAACGGTATTCTTATTATTGCCGGTGACAAAGACTCTGTGTTTAGTGTACAAGTAGCTCGTGACATTGCAAAAATCAGAAGCAATATTTCAAAAGTTTTTGTTGTCAAAGGAGCTACCATAGAAACAACCTTTTCCACAGACAAAGACGAATATTTCAAACAGATTAAAAATTTTCTTTAAGGTTCTGTCACATTGCGCCTGATCACAACTATTTTCTTGCTTTGGATCTTTTGCCATAATCATCAGGTGAATGCCCAGAATCCTGAGCAACAAGGTCGTGATACCTGCAAAACAAGAAAAATCATTACTATAGGAAGCACTGCCATTGGATATACTGGGGGCATGGCATCCTTGTATCAGCTCTGGTATAAAGATTATCCACTCTCTTCGTTTCATTTTTTCAATGATAACAAAGAATGGCTACAAATGGATAAAGCAGGTCACTTCTACTCTGCCTATCACTTGAGTGAAACTGCATATCTTACTTCACGTTATTCTTGTTTTAATGAAATATCTTCAATATGGGTTGGAGGCAGTGCAGGCATACTATTTCTCACCACCGTTGAGATTTTTGACGGATTTTCAGATGGCTGGGGGGCTTCTTGGGGTGATTTTATTGCCAATACATCAGGATATTTAATGTTTGCCTCACAGCAAGAATTATGGCAAGAGCAACGTATAAGATTGAAATTTTCATATTTTCCTAGCCAATATGCACAGTGCAGACCGGATGTCCTTGGAGACTCTTTCAGCAGCAGAATCTTTAAGGACTATAATGCCCAAACATACTGGTTGTCATTCTCTCCTGCTTCATTTTTTGAAGGGAAAAATCGCTGGCCCGAATGGCTGGCCATTTCACTAGGGTATAGTGGAGACGGCATGACCGGTGGATTTGAAAACCCTGTCATCATTGATCAAAACTGCATACATGACTTCAAAAGACAAAGGCAATATTATCTATCACTTGATCTGAATCTTGATGCCGTACAAACTCGCTCCCCATTCCTGAATAATGTTCTGCATATAGTGAATCTACTGAAAATTCCATTTCCAGCCATAGAAATTGGCTCTGAAGATGGGTTTAAAGCACATTATCTGTATTTCTGAGGTATTATATTTTTCGAAAATACAAGGCAAAAAGTACATTCAAGGCTGCAACAATGAATATATTCATTCCTATGATTACCATGACCATTGGCATTGCCATACAATGAACAAGAACTGAAGCCAATGGTGGCCAGACGGATGAGAGCAATAAAACAACATAGCCTTTTCTATGCCCGTTCCACATGAACCATACTCCAATGGCAGAAAACAGAGAACTGAAAACATACAGCGAATATAAAAGATATCCGTATTTCTGCACATTGTATACATATTGAGCCAGCCCACCATAAAAATCAGGTTCAAAATCAGAGGGATCAAGGTTCAGGAGTGACTCGGGCATGGTTTGCAATGAAAACAAGGAAGCAAAAGCAAGAACAAACTGAACTGCCAGAAATGACCAGGCAATGACACATAAGGTTGTAAAATAAACAGAACGCGGATTTTCAGATGTTGCCACCAAACAATTAATTTTGCAAATAAATAGTTTGCAAATATATCTTTATTTATTTTTTTAACAAAAAAAAAGAGGAGACATCAGCCTCCTCTTTCAAGAATAATGTTGAATGTTAACTCATCACTTTCAGATTGAGTCCATAAAGAACGATAAACAGTATTGTAAAAACAATACTCAATACTGCAACCGGTAGTCCCGGAATTAAGATAAAAGGAACGATAATCATCAGAATTTGTGCAGCTGTGTAAAGATAGAAACCAATTTTCTTTAATCCCCACATTTTAATTGCACCAAACAATGATACAAATGCAAGCACAAACATTACAATAAATAAAATCATACCACCATCTGCAATAGCTCCCATACCAGGAATGCTTGTCAAAACTTCTGCCATAACACCAAACATTAATGTTGCAAGTAAATAAAGCAAAACTGATAGACCACTACCGATGAAAGTTAAAATACAAAGCACTGTCAATAATGTTGGACGTGCTGCTTTTGCCTGAGGCACATTGTTAAGTTCTTCCATAATTTTTTTTATGTGATTAATTCGCTTGCCAAAATAAAAACTTCGTTTCTAAAAACAAAAAAAATTTTCACTTATCAACATTTTTATAATTTTAATTTATGATATAATTGGAATTCAGTGATTTAATTTTTAAAAAAATATACATTCCAACAGAAATTATCTTCGAAACACAAAGAAACAATAGCTAAATTATATAAATTCTTTAAGAGTATTATTTGCAAAGTAATCTTTCACTTCCTGAGTCACTTTATTTAAAATGTTATTCAGTAAACATTTATCGAACGGACAGATGGGCTTTTGAGTAGGACATTCAGATATTGCAATTTTTCCTTCAATTGATTCATACACCTGAAGCAGAGTAATTTGTTCGGGCTTTTTTGCCAGCACAAAACCACCTGAGGGTCCCCTTAGTGATTTCACCAGCCCCATTTTTGATAAGGTCAGCATTACTTTTGCAAGATGATTGCGGCTTGAACCTGTAATTTCTGATATATGATTTGCATTTACAATCTTATCACTTCGTGCAATAATCACCATAGCGTGAATTGCAAGAGAGGCTGCTTCTGATAATTGAACAATATTTGACATATAAATAAATTAACAATTGAATGCAAAAATACTAAGAATTTAGTGATATGACTTTAAAAGAAATTACTGAATTATATTTTTTGAACCTTTGAACCGGGTAAAATGTCTTTTGTTACCCACACATTGGCACCAACAACAGCACCTTTTCCTATGTTCACTCTTCCTAAAATAGTAGCATTTGCATATATAATGACATCATCTTCAACAATTGGGTGCCTTGCTATACCTTTTACAGGAAGCCCATTTTCATCAAGGGGGAAACTTTTGGCACCGAGAGTAACTCCCTGATAAATTTTCACATTATCGCCAATCACTGCAGTCTCTCCAATCACGACACCGGTCCCGTGATCAATGGTAAAATACTTTCCGATAACAGCTCCGGGATGAATATCAATTCCGGTTTCGGAATGTGCCATTTCTGAAATAATTCTGGGAATAAGGGGAACACCAAGTTTCAGTAATTCATGAGCAACTCTGTGATGAATCAATGAATTGATTACAGGATAGCAATATATCACTTCCCCATAGTTTTTGGCGGCAGGATCACCAATATAGGCTGCAATGACATCTGTTTCAAGATATTGTCTGATAGCGGGAAGTTGTTTTAGAAATTCAAGTGTTACAAGTTCGGATTTCTCTGAAATTTCATTTTTTTTCATTTGATCATCTGAAGTATTCTCATAGAGAAAACCTCTTTTGACCTGTTCGCACAAATGTTCATAAAGTTTTTCAAGCTGAAGTTCATAAAAACTACCAAGCAATTCTTCGCGGATTGTTACATCTCCAAGATAGCCCGGGAAAAAAATGCTTTTCAGCATTTTCATAATTCCTTTCAACTCCTGAAGTGAAGGTAACGCATCCCTGTGCTGTGCGGGTGCCCTTGAAACTTTACTGGTCTTCATTTCAGCCACCAAAGAATCTGCTGCCTTTTGTATTGAAAAGGATATGTGTTTCTGATTCATAAAAAATTAGGAAAAATAACAAAAATCAACGCCAGGCAGGAGTGGTTCTTTTATTGCGAATCACATAATTTTTATTAACAGGCATGGTATTGCGTTTCAGTTTTTTCTGATAATTACTCTTGTAACCGTAATATGTAGTTCTCCTGCGAACCATTTTCTTGTAATACCTGTATTGAGAAGGCCCGCATGATATCAGGATTTCTGCAACAAATACAAACAGAATCACAAAAACTGCATATCTGTTATTAAACTTTTTCAAACTCATAGTTTTTCTTCTTGCAAAAACAGGGTAAAAATACAATTTTTTTTCAAACCACATAACTTTTTCGTAATTTTTTAAAAAAAGTTTCCAAAAAGCATTTTATAATCATATTAGTATCGCCTCTCAACAATTCCCTTTTTAGCGAATATCCTATTGTTTACAAATAACAATGTTGAATTCGTAAAAATACATTTTTAACAATAATTACTTCATTAGAAAAGCTAATTATTAAGAAAAAATTCATTTTTGAAACAATTAAAAAATCTATTTCCATAATTTATTTAAAAAAATTGAACCCAGAATACAAACAAACCCTTGAAATGGCAATTACCAATGAAATTGAAGCACGCGAGTTTTACAATGTTGACATGTTGAAATCTCAATCAGAAAGTGTAAAAATTACATATCGTGGATTAGCTAAAGAAGAAATGAAACATAAGAATACTCATTAAGCATTTAATTTATATTGCAAATATTACACTCAGATTTCATGATACTTCTCCGAATTTTAAAATTTCTGAAAATACAGAACTTGCTGACTTTAAACCCGACATGTCATTTTCTGAAGGAATTGCTCTTGCAATGAAAAAAGAACAGGAAGCAATGTAAATATATTAAAAATTTGCCGAACTTAGCAAAAATTTTCAAAAGAAAGCAATTTTTAATCAAATGGCAAAAATGGAAGTCGGGCATAAAGTAAAATTGGAATAATTATACACAAACACTGCACAAAATGAAGTTTGATAATAATCATATATGTTTTATTATATAAACAAGTCAAAGTAAATAGTATTTTTTGGCTCATTATTTGCATAAAACAAAATAAAATAGCTTGTTATGAAAAGGATACTTTCCGGATTTATTCTTCTTTGCATTGTCTTCATTACAGTTTCAAAAGGTGCTTCAGATCATCCTCCTGTTATTAAAAGAATTCTTGAAATTACAGAGATTGCTGACTCTCTGGCTACCCAGCAAAGCATTGATAAAAATATTCAGCAGGCCATCACTTCCGGCAATTCTGAATTGCTCGCAACATACTTTTATTCAACAATTGATCTTTCTATCCCTGAAGTTCAAGGCTCATACAGCAAAGCACAGGCCGAACTACTCATGAAAAACTTCTTCTCAAAATATCCTCCAAGAACTTTTTCAATAATCAATGAAGGAATTTCAGGGGGTGAAAAATCAAGATTTGCCATTGGGACATACACATCTTCAAAAGGAGATTCTTTCAGAGTTTATTATCTCACCAAGGAAATGGCCGGAAAAAATCAGTTAACAATTCTGAAGTTTGAGTAACAACAATGAACCTTGATAAAATTATCTGTGAATCTTTGTCTGAAGATATCGGAGAAGGAGATCACACAACGATGGCCATTGTCCCTTCTCATTCTAGGGGCAAGATGAAATTACTTGTCAAGCAGTCTGGAATTATTGCCGGTATTGAAGTTGCCCAAAGAATCATTCATTATCATGATCCCAATATTTCCATCCGCCTGATGAAAAAGGATGGTGACCAGGTTGAACCTGGAGATGTTGCCTTTTATCTGGATGGCACAGTCTGGTCATTGCTTACAATTGAGAGAGTCTTGCTCAACTTCATGCAGAGGATGAGTGGAATTGCAACATACACAAGATCTTTGGTGAATATCATTTCAGATCTTCCGGTGAAGTTGCTTGACACAAGAAAAACAAGTCCACAACTCCGCATCATTGAAAAAATGGCCGTAAAGATCGGGGGAGGGCACAATCATCGTTTCGGCCTGTACGATATGATACTCATCAAGGACAATCATATTGACTTTGCCGGTGGAATTCAACAGGCATTAAATAATGTATTTGATTATCTTGATGAAAAAAAACTGGACATTCCAGTTGAAATTGAAGTCAGAAATCTTGATGAACTGAAACAGGTACTCCACTTTGGTAAGGTAAAGAGAGTGATGTTTGACAATTTTCATCCTGAACTCATGAAAGAAGCTGTTCAAATGGTAAATAACCAGATGGAAACCGAAGCATCAGGAATGATTAATGAACATACTATCCGTCAATATGCTGAAACCGGAGTCAACTTTATATCAATGGGAGCTCTTACTCATCATGTCAGAAGTCTTGATCTAAGCCTTAAAGCAGTTTAGTTTATATCCTTAAGGGAATGAAAATAAGAAAAACAGTCTATCGGATTCGAAATTCTGCCGTTGATTATTCCAAATCACATTATGTGATCGGATCAGGAAGAATCACCCTGTTTGACTTTTTTAGATTTTTCTGGACAGGTTTGAGAAATGAATCCATTGGAATTAGGGGTTCTTCTCTTGCATTTAGGCTGTTCCTTTCTTTGTTTCCTGCAATGATCTTCTTTGTCACTCTCCTCCCCTATTTTTCTTCTGCAGGTTTTCAGGAAGCTTTTATCCAAACAATTCAGAGTATCCTTCCTGAATACACTTATAAATCTCTTGAAAATACCATCCAGGATATTCTCTTCAACCCCAAATTCGGACTTACATCTGCTGTATTTTTTCTGTCCCTTTTCTATTCAGTTACAAACATGAATTCCATATTGAATACATTCAACAAATCGCATCACCTGAAAGATAACAGAAAATTTTTAAAAAAACTGCTCGTTTCACTCTGGCTTACGTTGCTGTTCTTCTCAATTATTCTGCTTTCTCTGGCT
Source organism: uncultured Bacteroidales bacterium (assembly GCA_964428185.1). Classification (GTDB taxonomy): domain Bacteria; phylum Bacteroidota; class Bacteroidia; order Bacteroidales; family DTU049; genus CAYMAZ01. The sequence continues at coordinate 11,277 of CAYRXH010000013.1, read as the reverse complement.
TTTATTTCATTCAACAAAACTCTTATTCACTGGCTCAGTGAGCAGGAAATAATCGGAAGTAGTATATTGGTCACACTGCTTCAATACGGTAGGTGGATTATCCTTTTCTTTATGATGCTCACTTGGCTGTCTGTTCTTTACACTATTGGCCCCCCTGTGAAAATAAAATTCAAGTATTTCAGCCCCGGAAGCCTGTTTTCAAGTTTTTTCTTTATTGTCATTTCTCTGGCTTTCAATTTTTTTGTGAATCATTTTTCAAACTACAACAAACTCTACGGAATCCTTGGCGTAATTCTGGTTTTCTTTCTCTGGATATACTACAATGCCATTATTATTTTGATAGGATTTGAAATTAATGCCAGTCTGTTTATTGCTCCCGACAAAAAACCTGATCTTGAAAAATCACAACTATAACACCTTATTATGAACATTTTTTTAAAATTTTTTCTGTCCAGCGTGCTTCTTCTGTCTCTGATTGCAGCGTGCAACCATGAACACCCAAGGGGAACAATTTCTTTACAAAATGCTTTTCCTGCAACAGATTCAAAATCAATGTTTGAGGCTTATACCGGTGACAGCATTATTCTAATTCTCAGTCCGGAAAAGGGATTTGAGAAAATATACGGTATAAATTGGACTCTAACCCCGGAACATTGCGGAGAAATAATCTATTCAAAACAACCAGAGCGAAGCAGCAGAAATTTTGTTGATGACAGAAAAGCCTTGTTTATTCCCAGAAGCGAAGGACAATGCACCATCGCAGCATCAGGGTTTTGGAAACAAACCAACCCACAAACCATTGATACTGTAATATTTTCAATAAAAAATGCAGTTTCTGATTCTTTGCCAGAATAAATACTATTTCTGGCTGATAGCTCTCAGTATTTATTCTTCAAGCAATTTTTTCAGTTCTGTTATTTCATCCCTCAGCATTGCTGCTTTAATAAAATCAAGTTCTTTTGCGGCTTCTTTCATTCTTTTTTCTGTTTCCCTGATGAGTTTCTTTAACTGATCATGATTCATATACTTCACCACAGGGTCAGCTGCAATGTTCATCGTTATTTCATCCTGCGAAGAATATAATGTCCTATTTGAGGCCTCATCAGAACCGGAGGTAATTGAAGTGCGTATAGACTTAGCAATTGAATAAGGTACAATATCATGGTCTTTGTTATACTGCATTTGCTTATTTCTTCGTCTTCTTGTTTCTTCAATCATTCTTTGCATTGATCCGGTGATCTTATCGGCATACATAATAACCCTGCTGTTAATATTTCTGGCTGCTCTTCCGGCTGTTTGAATCAGACTTTTCTCTGATCGTAAAAACCCTTCCTTGTCAGCATCAAGAATGGCAACCAGCGATACTTCAGGCAAATCCAATCCTTCTCTCAGCAGATTCACACCAACCAGAACATCAATATCACCTTGTCTCAGTTCGTTGAGAATAGAAACGCGCTCAACAGTATCCACATCAGAATGAATATATTTGGCAAGGATATTAATATCGAGCAGGTATTTTGACAATTCCTCAGCCATTTTTTTTGTGAGAGTAGTTACCAGCGTCCTTTCATTTCTCTCCCTGTTGATATTGATTTCATTCAGTAAATCATCCACCTGGTTATTCACAGGTCTGATAAATACTTCTGGTTCCAGTAAGCCTGTGGGCCGGATGACCTGTTCTACAAAGACCCCACCGGTTTTCTGCAATTCATAATCTCCAGGGGTTGCACTCACATATATTGTCTGTCCTGAGATCATTTCAAACTCATCAAAGGTTAATGGTCTGTTGTCCATTGCTGCTGGCAGTCTGAATCCGAAATCAACCAGAATTTGTTTTCTGGAACGATCACCGCCATACATTCCCCGTATTTGAGGCACCGAAACATGACTTTCATCAATGACCATAAAATAATCTTCGGGAAAATAATCTACAAGGCAAAATGGTCGCTCACCCGGTTTCCTTCTGTCAAAATATCTTGAATAGTTTTCAATCCCTGAACAATATCCCAATTCTTCCATCATTTCAAGATCATAGGAAACCCGTTCATAAAGTCGCCTCGACTCTTCATCTTTTCCAATGCGTATCAAGAATTCCACCTGTTGCTCAAGGTCATACCTGATTTCTCCGATTACCTGCTTCATAACTCCTGAATTGGTCATAAAGATGCTCGCTGGATATATCACCACAGAAATTCTTTCTTCAATAAGCCTGTTTCTGACGGCATCATATACCTCAATCATTTCAATCTCATCACCGAACATATACACCCTGAATTTATTTCCGCCGAAACTGGGAAAAATATCAATAATATCTCCCTTTACTCTGAAGGTGCCAAATTTCAGCTCATTATCGGATCTGCTGTATAGGATATCAACCAGAGCACTTAGCAATTCTTCCCGTTTCATTCTGTCTCCAGTTGAAATTGTGAGTATATGATCTGAAAATTCTTTTGGATTGCCAATACCATATATACAGGAAACAGATGAAACTACAATTACATCCTTTCGCCCCGACAACAATGCAGATGTTGCACTCAGTCTGAACTTCTCAATTTCTTCATTAATAGAAAGATCCTTTTCAATGTAAAGATTTGTTGAAGGCAGATAGGCTTCAGGCTGATAATAATCATAATATGAAACAAAATACTCAACTGCATTGTCAGGGAAAAAAGCCTTAAACTCACTATAAAGCTGAGCGGCAAGAGTTTTATTGTGGCTGATGATAAGAGCTGGTCTCTGCACTTGTTCAATCACATTGGCAATTGTAAATGTTTTTCCGGAACCGGTAACTCCGAGTAATACCTGATGCATCTCTCCCGATTTCAAGCCATTAACCAGTTGTTGAATGGCCTCAGGCTGATCACCGGTGGGTTGAAAATCGGACTTTAAAATAAAGCTGCCAAGTTTCAGCATCAGCTCATTGTTTTATTGAACACACAGCCATGACAGGGAAATGATCGCTAAACCCGGCATAGTGAGTTTCAAACCAGTGAATTTTTATTTCATCAGCAGTCAATATATAATCAATCCTGAATGATGGATATTTCCCGTTATAGGTTTTTCCAGTCCCGCTTCCGCCTTCCATAAAAGCATCCTGAAGTCCCTGAGACATCTGCTGATATGCCCATGAAGCAGGGGTATCATTAAAATCTCCGCAAATTATGACGGGATGGGGTGAATTGTTGATATGCTCCCTGATGGGTTTAATCTGATTGGCACGAAAAATAAATGCTTCTTTCAGTTTTGAAAACAACTTCTTTGATTCCTTGCTTATTTCACGTGGTGAACCCATATCAAGGGATTCAAGCCACTTATCATCACCACTGATCTTAATGGATTCAAGATGCACATTGTATAACCTGAAAGTATCCTGATATATAAGAATATCTGAGTACGTTGCATAATTTGTAGTATATAATTCATCCTTGTAATTTGCATTCAGTAAGCGGCCTGAGCTAATAAGAGGAAATCTCGAAAAAACGGCAAGCCCGAACTGATATCTGTCAAACCGTGTCAGCCTGGCATTCACATAAGAATATTTCAGTCCCAATGATGTTTTCATTTTTGAAGTAATATCCTGTTCCATTTCCAGATCATTATAATACTCCTGAAAACACAGAATATCGGGCTTCAGCTCGGTTAGAAATTCCGTCAGACTATCCAGATAACTCAAAGACTGATGATTGTAAAAAGTCCTGAATGATTGAATGTTATAGGAAACAATAGTAAATGTTTCTGTTTCCTCTGGATTTAGTGTCCTTGATGAATTATATTGAAAATATCTGGGAAGAAGTGAAAATCCTGATAATATTGCCAACAGAGAAATGAGTGCAGTACTTTTTCTAAAAAAAAACCATACAACGATAAAGAAAACATTGATATATAGAAGAACAGGATATGCAAGCCCTAGAAATGCAGGTATAATGTTCTTATCGGGAGATATTCGCGGAGACAAAAACGCCAGTGACAGCATCAACGCAAACAGAATATTTAACGCAAGCAGTATTGTCCTAAAGAACGATCGTTTTTTTCCTGATTTTTTCACCATAATCACAATGAAGAAGCAGCAAAATTACAAATTAATCACTGAAAAAATTCCTCACCCTATGAAAACGGAAATTTTACTTTGCAAATGTCCTCCAGTTCACTCCACAGTTTCTCCTTCTGTCTGGAGTCCGACAGATAACGACGACGGACTTTTGCAGGTCTTGATCTGGAAAAATACATACCGGTATGCTCTTTCACTGAATCAGATGAAGCCAGAAAAACGGATGTCCTTGCTCCTTTTTCCGGGCTGATGAAAAGAAATCCAAAGGCACGAAAGAAAAATCTCATCACAGAACCATTGCTTTCCTGAGCAAAATTTGTTGAAACAACTCCGGGATGAAGAGTATTTGCAGTTACATTTCCTATACCTGCCTCTTTCATTCTTCTGACCAACTCTTCAGTAAACGCAATCACCTGAAGCTTTGCAGCACCATAAGCCCCGGTGGATGAGTATTTTTTTTCAGACTGAAGATCTTCCAACTGTAATTTCCCAAATTTATGCGCTATGGATGATGTACTGATGATTCTCCCGTCCTGACTTTTTCTGAGAAGATCAAACAGCAAGGCTGTGAGCAAAAACAATGATGCCACATTAACTGCAAAAGTTCTCTCAAGTCCATCAACAGTAATCTCTCTGGAGCCTTTCATCACCCCACCTGCATTATTCAGAAGAATTTCAAGATGATTGTATTTCATTTTTACATCAGCAGCCATTTGACGGACATCATTCAATGATGCCATATCTGCAATGACAATATCTATTCTGTCATGTCCACATTTTTCAATAATTTCCTTTTTTACTGATTCCGCCTTTTCCCTATTTCTGCCATGAATTATTACAGTTGCACCCATTGAAGCAAGTTCAGTTGCAGCAACTTTTCCTATTCCAGATGTTGCCCCGGTAATTAAAATGACTTTATCTTTCATTATTTTACGTTTTTTTTTCGCGATTTTTATAAAATTACAAAAATAACCTGATTTTAATTGCCAAAATTTTTGTCTATTTTAACAACTTTTTCTGAATCAATCACATATATTTGTAAAAAAATGCCCCATGAAAAAGTCTATCTTCATGATTGTTGCCCTTGGTTTCATATTTTTTACCTGTGAATGCCGGGCTCAAAACAACAATTACGTTATTGCAACCACCATTAGTGATACAACAGACCCATGGTTTGAACCGGCCAGGGTGCTCAGAGAATACCGGAATGCAGAAGTAGTGACATTTGAGGTGAATCTGATTGATTTTCTGATTCCTGCAATGATTACTCATAATGCCAGATATGTAGCAGTTATTGTACGACCTGAGGAACTTGACATTAATCTGGTGAGAAAGTTTCTGATGATGAGTACAATGGTTGACAGTGACCCGTTTACAGATTTTTCGTATGGGTATATTACAGGAGCAAGTCCGCAGGATGCAGTTGACTTTATAAACAAAATCATACAGGCCGAAAGTCAGCATGTTGAAAACTACCCCCTCCATATTTCAGGATTTGCTGCATCTTCATTAAATTTCATCTATACTACTGCAGGTGATTACATGAAATATCTCAACCCTGCATCCTATTATTCAATGTATCTGGAAACCAATGACAACGGCATCGGAAACACTTATTTTCATTCAAACACTTCCATTCTGACCGGCAAGAAGATACTAGACATTGGACACAATGGGGATCCCCACATGATCTGGCTTTTTGAAGGTGGTAATACAAATCCCAATCCACCAATATGGGATTATGACTCAACAAAAATCGAAGATCCTGCATATGCTCGTGTAGGGATATCAAGCTATGATATTGCCGGATTAAATCTTTATCCAGCAGTTGTTTATAACGGAGCCTGTCATTCGGGTGTTCCGAAAAAAGCCATTGTTGAGGGTGACATAGCAGCCACTTTCGGAGACACAGACTGGACAGTTAGATTTTACAATATGAGTGACACCTTCAGTTTTGCTCTTACTTTATTAAAAACAGGAATTACCGGATATTTTGCTCCTTGCGGTGCCAACAATGCAAATGACCAGTCAGAAGAAATCTATGCAAGTTTTCTATACAATGAACCTCTCGGAGATATTCACAAAAGGAGTATGGATGGTGTGGTTATGGGTTTTCTTGGAAACCGGCCTGCACTGAAGCTTTTTTCAGAAGGAGCTTCTGCATCGGGATGCGATGTTCTCACTTCAGGAACATTTGACCCTGCAAGTTGGTCAGGGGCATGCTATATGCTTGGAGGAAAAGCAAACAGAATTTATTTCGGGTGTCCCATGTATAACCCATTTCAGTTTAACCATGATGATCAGCTCGAAATTACAAAAGCACAGATTGATTCTGTTGATCTGAACACCCTTCATGTGCATGTTTCTTTTGACAAACCTGATGTCTATGAAGCCTATTTCCCTGTCTGGGACAAATTTCATCATAGCAATACCAGAGTCTATATCCCTATTGAGATGCCCGAGTGGGTTACTGCAATTTCATCAGTTACAGTCCTTAGCTCTTCTTCATCATATGACCTTGCCTTTCATGCAATTGAGGAGTTTGACGGCAAGCTTATTCTTCACCTTGAAGCTGCAATTCCTGATGACATGTTTGACGCCATTGATTTTGACATCACTTTCCTTGTAAACTATCAGAATATCAACAGTATCTATGAGAACCCTGTTGTGAATATCAATTTCTATCCGAGTCCTGCTTCAGAAATCCTGACAATAAGTCTGGATAATCCTGATGAGGTTGTCAGTATTCAATTCTATGATATGGCAGGAAAGATGGTTCTTCAATTAAGTGATATCCAATCACAACAACACATAGATATTTCAGCGATGGATAGCGGCTTGTATATTATACAAGTTCAAATGAATGACAACTCAAGTGTATGGGAAACTATTGCTGTAAAATAGTCGATTATTTTTTACTTTCAATAAAGAGAAAATCTTTCTCTTCCTGAGATAGGCTTCCATATCCAGAGCGGGAAATCTTTTCCAGAATGGCATCCAGTTTATCCTGTCTTTGTTTTTTCAGCATATTATATTCTTCATCGGTTTTGGTTCGGACAGGTCCTTGTTTCTTTGCAGTCGAACGTTTCGCTTTGAAATCAAGCTTAGTTCTGAGTCTGTGTTTAAAGAATTTGCTCACTCCTGCAAAACACAATCCGAACAATGCACCACCAACATGTGCAAAATATACTGCAGGAGTCTGAAACCCAGTTATCATCAGATCAACAACAATGAAAAGCAGAATCAGATACTTCATTTTAATTCTGATAAGCATCATATATACAAAGCTATGATCTGGCAAATAAACCATCATATAGAAAACAAGACCGAATACTGCTGCACCTGCACCTGATAAAGTGGCCTCAGAATGACCAACAGCCAATGCAGGCAACAACCAAGTAATAAAAATAAATGCAAGAGCACCTAGTAATGAAGAAAGTAGCAAAAGTATAATAAATCGTGTAGAGTGCCAGAATTCGAAAAATAACTTTCCGAAAATCCCCAAAAAGATTATGTGAAATAAAAGTTTGAAAAAACCTGTGTGCAGCATAAAATGGGTCAGTATTGTCCATGGCATTTCCAGAACACGATCGAGATGAGAAGGCAGGACAAGATATCTGACAAAAAATCTGAAATCAGTCTCTCCTACTTTAAGAGGGACTGCAAAAAGATACATATATAACCATGTTAGAAGGTATAGTATATATACTGTTAGCAGCATAAGCACAATTCTGTTTGGAACAGAACTACTTCTTAGATAAGAACTGATAGTTTCAAAAAAGCCGGGTATTCTGCCCTGTCTGAAATTCTGCTGATAGGGGTTAAATCTCATGACTTTTAATCCATATATTGTTTAAACTGATTTTTCTTCCAGTATCTGATCAGAAAAAATCCGAAAATCATACCGCCAAGATGCGCAAAATGTGCCACATTATCACCCGGACGGTTTGAAAGACCCAGCAATAACTCAATACCACCATAAATTATAACAAACCACTTGGCTTTAATAGGAAACAAAAAATAAATATAAATGAGTTGGTTAGGAAATATCATACCAAAAGCCAACAGTATTCCAAACACAGCACCTGAGGCACCAACTGTGGGAATATCAATTCTGGAAGCATAAAGTGTTTCAAGTATTCTGACAGATTCAATCTGCAAAGCCGATTCCTTGGGAAACATTTCAAATTGAGTAAAAAAATCTCCAACCACAACCGGATTAAAGTATCCATTAAAATACGTATCAAGAATATATCTGAAGTCCTCAGGATTTGGGGCATTTGCATAGACTTCAATAGCATTTGGGATAGGAAAAAACTGGATAAAATTCACCAGCATCTGAATTAGTATTGCGCCAATTCCTGTGACAAAATAATACGTGAGAAACCGCTTGGTTCCCCAGAAATTTTCAAGAAGATATCCAAACATCCAGAATGCGAACATATTAAATAGCAGATGTGTGAAGTTCCCGTGCATAAACATGTATGTAATGAGTTGATATATTCTGAACTTTTCGCTATCGAAATAATACATACCAAAAATACTGTTCAGATCAATTTCGAATGTGTTGGCCATTACAATATAAGAGAGAAATGCCAATCCATTGATTATCAATAGATTTTTAACGACAGGAGGCAGAACACTGAAACCACGTGGTGAATATTGATTCATGATTTTGAAAGGAATTTAGAAATTTCAGAATAATTCAGAATTTTAAATATTTTATTCCCTGAAGGAGAAAGTTCAGGATGTAAGGTAGAAAACAAACTATCAATAAATGTATTCATTTCCTCATCGGATCGAAATACGGGAGGCCTTGATGCGATACGCTTGCTAATTGCCAAAGCAAGAGATGTATTTTTTTCTTTCTTTGCATCAAGAAGATGACATTGATAGGCATCAATCACCTGTTCAATAAAAGGAATAATTGCAGCACTATCGTCCCATTCTGCTGGTATTGCAGTGCAAGTAAACAATCCCCTGCCCAGGTCAGAGATATTGAACCCTATGCTGTCAAGTTCAGGAATAAGTTCAGTAAGTATATCGCGTTCTGCTGCAGGAAGTTCAAATGTTTCAGGATACAGAAGCTGTTGAGAAGAACAAACAGTAGCATTATTGAGTACATCAAGCATCTTTTCAAAAACAATTCTTTCGCGTGCTGCCTGTGTATCAATAATCATGATTCCTGATTTGACAATGGTTATGATGTATCTACCTGCAGCAAACAGAAAGGATGAAACAGAAGTATGATTTTTGTTTTCATGAAGTTCTGAATGTTTGACAAGCTCCTGATTTTTCACTCTATAGTTTAAATATTCAGAATCACCGGGTGGCAATAAATCTGTAAAGTTGATTCTGTTATCTCCTTTTTTACCATGACTTCTTTCCTGAAAGGGATTAAAATCAGGATCAACTGTAATTCCTGGTAGTTTTACAGGTCTTTCTAAGTCAAAAAGTGGAAGATTGATACTCTGTTCTACTTCAAAGTCAATGGAAGGTGCAATATGAAATGAGCCGATTGCATACTTGAGAGAACTCTCAAGCATAGAAGCAACATGATGATCATTTCTGAATTTGATTTCTGTCTTGGTCGGATGAACATTGACATCAATTTCTTCGGGAGCAATATCCAGAAACAGGAAATAACCTGGATGGGCATCTGCCTCAATATAAGGACGATAAATATCAACAATGACTTTATGCAGAAAAAAGCTTTTAATAAATCTTTTGTTTACAAAGAAAAACTGTTCGCCTCTGATTTTTCTTGCATACTCCGGTTTCACAATTACGCCGTGCACTCTAAGATAATCAGTCTGTTGATCCACACTGACAATCTTTTTCTGATATGCAGCGCCAAATATCTGAACTATGCGTTGCTTGAGATTCCCCTTTTCAAGGTTAAATTTTAGGGTACTATTCTCTGTAAAAGAAAACCGTTTATCAGGATGAGCAAGAGCTATTCTGTGAAATTCATCATACAGGTGTTTCAGTTCAATGGTATTTGACTTCAGAAAATTTCGCCGTGCAGGGATATTATAGAAAAGATTTTTCACGCTTACAGAAGTTCCTGCAGGACATTGACATTGTTCCTGAACTATTACTTCAGAACCTTCCACCAGGATTCGTGTTCCCAGTTTCTGATCCATTGTTCTTGTCTTCAGTTCAGTCTGCGAAACAGAAACTATTGAGGCAAGGGCTTCACCCCTGAAGCCCATGGTTTTAATTGCAAAAAGATCATCAGCAGCCTGTATCTTTGAAGTTGCATGCCTTTCGAGACTCATACGAGCATCAACCTCATTCATCCCACATCCATTATCAATTACCTGAATCAGCTGTTTCCCGGCATCTTTGACAATAACCTGAATATAATCTGCACCGGCATCAATGGAATTTTCCATTAATTCCTTAACCACAGAAGCAGGTCGCTGGACGACTTCACCTGCAGCTATCTGGTTTGCAACCGAATCAGTTAACAGTTTAATAATATTTTCGGGCATGAAACAACGCTAAATTTTTTAACTAAAAAAAATCAGATATATAAGTAAGATAATCAAAACCAGGTATATGGAAACATTGATTGTCTTTTTCCGGTTTGCTGTCTTAGAATTCTTTTCCGTTTTTTCCCTGAACCGGGATCTGAATGCATCCTGATTCTCAGATGAAGATTTTTTTTCATCTTCTTTAGGATTGTAATAAACAGGCGTGTATGAATATTGCCTGGGTTTAGGTCTATGAAACATTTTTAACAGCATGGCACTTGCTTTATGGATTTACAAAATTACGAAATTTACCTTAAATTATTGCCCATTTCATGTCAGAACATGTATGCGGCAAAAACAAAAAAGCCTGCAAAAAACATTGCAGGCTCATATCGGCTATGAATTTTGCTAAACAATTCGTTCTTGTATACGTGCTTTTTTCCCTTTTAGTTTCCTGAAATAGAAAATTCTTGCACGACGAACTTTTCCGCGTTTGTTCACTTCAATATCATCAATAAATGGAGATGTAATAGGAAAAATACGCTCAACACCAATATTGTTACTAATTTTTCTAACTGTAAAATTTTTATTGGCTCCTTTCCCTGCTACCTGAATTACAACACCCTGATAATTCTGAATACGTTCCTTGGCTCCTTCAATAATTTTATATTTTACTGTAACAGTATCACCTGCTTTGAAAACAGGAAACTGCTTGCGTGGAATCAATTCATCCTCAATAAATCTGATGGT
>CAYRXH010000012.1:0-43800 GCA_964428185.1 uncultured Bacteroidales bacterium | reverse complement strand
TGGCATAATTTTTAGCGTTCCGCTTCTTTTTAAAAACATTCTAAATAAGATGATTATTGAGCCGCAACATGCTCCGCAACAAATCATACAAGTATCTCAATAATGATGAAACTTTGGGATTCATCCAGAATTATACTTCTGATGAGATCGAAAACAAATTCAGAGTTGAAAGAACCATTATCAGGGAGCAGTCGAGACTGACCTTCGGAATCGGAAGTGAATATGCAAGATATCTGAACTCAACCTATCAGAGAATTTTTGCTGAAGGCACAACAGGCATCATTGATTATTTTTCTGCTCTTGACCTCTACAAGGGTTCCGGATTTATCCAGCATTCAGGATCATTTAAGTTACTCAGGTACACAGCGGGCTTGCGAACAGATTTCAATTCCTATTCCGGTTCCATGTCCAATCCGCTGAAGCAGTTATCTCCCAGAATAGGTTTAACAATGCCCGTCAGTGACAGAATTTCATTCAATATGGGAGCAGGTCACTTCTATCAGTTACCTGCCTATACTACCCTTGGTTACAGGAATGCTGAAAATGTTCTGGTCAACAAACTGAATGACTTAAAATACATTGGTTCTACTCAAGGTTCAGCGGGTTTTGACTTTCTATATTCTGACAATACACAATTTGTTGCAGAAGGGTTTTACAAGCTTTATTCAGCGTATCCATTCTCAGTCAGTGATTCCATCTCACTTGTTAATAAGGGTGGTGATTTTGGAGTTGTTGGTGATGAAGATGTGTTATCAACTGGCGAGGGTCGTGCCTATGGATTTGAAATTCTTGCCCGTTCTAAAAAATTCGGAAAGTATTCATTTGTTGCATCCTACACCTTTGTTTACAGTGAATTTAAAGATATGAATGGCGTATATGTACCCACAGCATGGGATCAGAGGCATCTGCTGAATATTTTGTTTACGAGAAACTTTGACAGGAACTGGACGATAGGACTCAAATGGCGGTATGCAGGAGGATCTCCCTACACACCATACGACGAGGAGTTATCAGCCAATGTTCTGGCCTGGGATGCACAGGGGCGTGGCTATCTGGATTACAGCAGATTTAATTCTGAGCGTCTCCCGGGTGCTCATCAGTTGGATTTCAGAATTGACAAAGAATACTTCCTGAATAAATCAACACTAAATTTTTATCTGGATATTCAGAATGCCTATAATTTCAAAGCAAAAGGGCAGGATTTTCTGGTTCGTGAAACTGATTCATCAGGTGCTCCGCTTATCAGCAACCCAGGTGCTCCGGTTGAAGAGCAGATTTATGTTTTGAAGACCCTTCTGAATACTTCAGGAACAATCATTCCAACTTTGGGAATCATTATTGAATTTTAAATAATTTCGTCTTATGAAACGATCAATTCACTTTGGATTATATGTGGTATTCACTGCAGGAATTCTGGCAGCAATATTATTTGGCAACTGCAAAACAAAAGAAAATGCCATGACAGGCGATTCATTGATATTTTCCACAGTAAATGATTACAGCGGCTATAGTATTGAACTTCAATTTATAAAGGGGTCCGAACACAATTATCCCCTGATGGCGGCTTGGGTTGAAGACATTGAGGGGAATTTCATTCAGACTCTCTACGTGGCCTTGTCGGTTGCCAAGGGAAAGTTCGCCCATGCAACTACCAACGAAGGACAATGGGTTTCAGGACCGCTCAGAAGACCTGCAACTCTGCCTTACTGGGCACACAAACAGAATTCTGTTGCACGAAATGAGGATCCCTTTCCTACTCCAAAAAACCCTGTAGCTGATGTTTATACCGGAGCAACTCCGAAAGGGGATTTCATTTTGAAATCAGCAACGGAGAAAACCCTCAACGATCCGTTCAGAGTATGGTTTGAGATCAATCAGTTTTTTGATTTCAATGAATTTTGGACCAACAACAGATATCCTGATGACAAGGACTATAAGACTTCCGGACAACCTGCACTGATTTATGCCAGTGATGTTATTTTTCCTGATTCACTCCCAGTAACAAAAACCCTGCATCTTGTTGGACACAGTCATTACTCTGGCATCAACGGGAATTTGTATTCATCTCTGCATACGATTACTACTGCAAAAAAGATTGTCAGCAGTATTCATGTCACAGTAAATAAATCGCAATAGAACCCCTTTTCCGGAAACCCCCATTATACACCTTCACAAAGAACTGCTGAAAGCAAAGCAATTCCGGTTAAAATACTTTTGTCATCAATATCAAACAAGGGAGTATGCAGATATCTTGTTTCACTTGCCACGCCGCTCCCGGTTCCTAATCTCATATAGCAGGATGGAATCTTATGGGTATAATATGCAAAATCATCAGCAGTCATTCTTAGCGGGAGTTCTTCAATATGTTCATTCCCAAAAGTATTGCGAGCTGTTGACATCACTTTTTCTGTTAGTTCTTCATTATTAATAAGGACAGGATAACCCTTAATGATTTTCACGTCTGCACTGATATCGCTTGCTTCAGCAGTATTTATAGCGATGTCAGTAATCAAACCATGTGCTCTGGTTCTCCATTTTTCATCAAAGGTTCTGAATGTTCCTTCAATTTCAACAACATCAGGAATCACATTGGTTCGTCCGTTGGCTATAAATCGTCCGAAGCTGAGCACAGAGGGAATTTCAGGAGATGCTCTTCTGCTGATGACCTGCTGCATTGATGAAACAATCTGAGCAGCACAAACAACAGGATCATTCAAAAGATGGGGCATGGCGGCATGCCCACCCTTCCCAAGCAGCGTAATATAGATTTCATCACCCGATGCCATATACATTCCTTTTCTGAAACCCACGTTCCCTGCTTTCATCTCGGGGAGTACATGAAGTGCCAGCATAAAATCTACCCTGGGATTTTCAAGCACTCCGTTTTCAATCATTGAGAGTGCACCCCCTGGAAGTGTTTCTTCGGAAGGCTGAAAGATGAGCTTCACCCCTCCAATAGGAAGTTCTGACTGACACTGAAGAAGCACTTCGGCAAGCCCCAGAAGAATGCTCATGTGAACATCATGCCCACAGGCATGCATTACACCCCTGCTTTTCGATGCATAACTCACATCATTGGCTTCCTCAAGTGGAAGCGCATCCATTTCGGCTCTGACACCAATTATAGGCCCACTCTGACTTCCTTCTATGAATGCAGACAGTCCATAATTGTCATAGTGAATGATGTCATCAATTCCCAGCTCTCTGAGTGTTTTTTCAATAAAACTGGACGTTTGAATTTCTTTCCCGGATAATTCGGGATTGGCATGAAGATACTGTCTGTATGAAACCGCTTTCTTCTGAATAAGAGGAATTTGCTGATAGATTTTCAGATACAATTGATTCATTGATTAGAAGTCCAAACTAAGTGATAAATAAAAGATTGGTTTACTGATTTTTCCATCTTCAAGGCCCCATGCGAGATCAGTTTTCAGAAAATATCCCAGTATCTTGCTTCTGATTCCGGCACCAAATCCACCTACTATAGGATTTTTCTGACGTCTCACAACCACAGTTACAGGATTAGAATAAACTATATGAGTAAATAAACTGTTGTCTTCAGAAAAGGGATTGACTCCCTCCCATGCAGTTCCAATATCACCAAAACCAACAATCTGAAAGTTGTTGAAAAATTCTGATCTGAGTGGGCGGTTCATCAGATAACTGAAAATCGGCATCCGCAACTCGCTGTTTATCACAGTAAAACTATTCCCGTTTCTGATATTCTGATCAAATCCCCTCATATTCGTTGCCAGGGTCTGGAATACATAATTTTTATCGTGGGAAATATTGATATTGTAGTTAAATCTGGGAAACAACCAGTTATCGACACCTCCCAGAAAATATATCAGTTTGCTGTTGCCCATGGATGAGCTTGCTGCGATTCTGTTCGCCCAGATGAAATTTCTGTGAATTTTTGCATAATGCCTGTAATCAAATCCGACAACACCAAGATTTGTTGGCTCTTTCGAAAGATATTGTAGGTATTCCACCCACATTTTCCATCGTTGACCATAATAAATATTGAGCTGAGGATTTCTTGTATTATCAAATACCAGCTCAGCTTTGGCACCGCCCCAGTAATCACCAATACTGGGTTTGAGCAGATTCTGATAATCAATTGACATATAATGGGCTTTGTTTTGCCTGAGCAGGAACGAGGTACGCAAAGCCAAGACATTGTTAAAAGGATGCTGAATGATATAATGAATACTGTTCTGTTTATGTTGGATATAATTTGTTTCCGTAAACTGCTCGTATCCCTGTCTGTGAAAAATAATTTTCTTATCCAGGCGCCCCTTGTAATTCTCAAAGCCAAGAAAATACTCATTGTTCCTGAAATTGAAGGAAAGTCTTAATCCTCCTATTATTCTGTAGTCTTCAAGTAGGTCATTGATTCCAATTTTGAAAAAAGCATTAATTCCGGGACTGAGAAATACGGGACCGGGCCCAGAAAACAACTGATAGGAATAATTCAAAAAACTGTAATCGAGCTGACTAACTAATTGATTGATTGAGAATTCCACATCATAATTTCTCTGATAAGGTAGCACAAAGGAAGGTGTTTGAGTTGTATCTTTTTTTACATCGGGCTTTTTAACAACTGAAGTATCCTTTGTCTTAGTGGTATCTGTGCCACCGGTGCGGTATCCTCTGAAAATATAATTATTGATATTAACTTTTGAGGTGTCTTTGGGAGTAATCGGATAAGATTGTTTGGATCCGGCAGTATTGGGAATGACCGCATTTTTTTTCAACTCAAGATCAGAAATGATTTCATCCATATAAAAGGTATTTTTAGGATTCACCGGAAGTATCATCTGATTAGGGCTTTCCTTATTCAAATAAACTGAATACGTCTGATCAGCGTAAAAAATCTGCGTCAACGCTTCTCCCCTGTCATCTACATCATGCTGTATTATCCCCCTAGAGAAATCACTTGCTGGTGAAATTGTTGAAAAATACCTGTAATGAATAATAGTATCCACATAACTGATGGCACTATCAGTCTGAGCAAAGTAAAGATTGCTGATGCCGTTCTGATCGCTTAGAAACTGTATTGTGTTTTTTGAAACAGGCAAAGGCTGTGTTGCATCTCCAGTCTTCAGGTCAGTGACTTTCCATAATATGGGGGATCTGGTGCCATAGTTGTAAAGATAGATATTAAAGTGGTCTGATTTCCGGGGCGTAACGGAATAGTCCTTCATGTTGGTTTCAACATCAAAAACAAGGGTATCAGATGCTCTATTTGACGAAAAGGCAATGTAACGACCATTTTGTACAAATCTGGGATCAATATCATCATAAATATCCTTTGTTATTTGCTCAAAGGTTTTTGAGGCAAGATGGTACAGAAAGATATCTGATTGTCCGTTTACTGTAGCTGAAACGAGGAGAGAGAGTCCATTTGGAGAATAGCTCATTGCATGTATTTTATGAACTCCAAAAATAGACTGTCGTTCAATTTTGTTGGTTTCGGGAAGGTAATAATACAAATGAATAATTCCTTTTTTTTCTATCAGAAAAGCAAGCAGTTCTCCCCTGGGGTGCCATGCAAGCAGAGGGTATGACATGTCCCGTTCTTCATCGATACGATACCCGGTTTTAAAAATCCGTTTCCGTTTTCCTGTCTGTGCATCGACAATCCAGATACATTTTTTATTCAGATTATCGGTGGTATATGCAAAATATTTTCCGTCGGGGCTGGCCTTAAAGTGCAAAACAATTTCTTCCTGCTTCAATTTCAAAGGTATTTCTGAAGCCTCAGGAGGCATGCTTCTGATGTCGCTGTCTGCCTTATACTTTTCGGAATAGTAAAGAAACCATTCGGCACTTAAATTTTTAAAGGATGTTCCAAGAAAATAAAGAAATCCATTTTCAACACTTCTTGAAATTTTTGTCATGTAAACAATATTCGGGATGGCATGCTCCCCATATTTATCACTGATATATTTCCAAAGTGAATGACCCGCAACCACAACATCATACCCAGTAAGGTTGTTGAATTTCCTATAACGACCTGAGAGAAATCCATCGCGGGCAGTATTGTCAAGAGACGTTGTCCAGTCATCGGCGATATAGCTGACCAGCCCTTCAGTGAACCAAGGTGGAAGAAACAAGAGTGCAGAATTTTTAATGTTGGCACCAATTTCCTGTCCGTAAAGCATCTGATTGACAAGGACACTGGCAATCCCCTTCCTGATTTGCTGTTCAAAATTTCTTGAATTGCCATCAAAATATAAAATCACTGTTCTTCCGATCACCTGTGTGATTCCCCCAATATTATACTGATCTTCATCAGCAAGCCCGATATTGCTTTCTTTCATATCGGACATTGAATTAAAAATCACGAACTGCAACTTGACATCAAGATAATATTCAATTTTTTTTTGAATATCAGGAAGAATAAATTCTGCATACTTGGCAGCCTGAATGGCAAGTTCCTTTCCTCCCTGATAAAAATACGTATCAAAATTTTCAAATCTGAAGTGTGACCAGATTTTTTCAGTACTGTACTGCACCCTATTTTTTCCGAAAGTCATTTGCAGTCCGTTATAGAACTGTGCTCCTGCAGGCATAGAAAGAATACCGACAAGGAAAATTACAATAATGAAGCTACATTTTCGTTCCATGACATTGAAAAAAACATGTAAAAATAACATTTTTCTTTGAAAAAGATTGTGCATTTTCACCAAAAAAATTTATTGAATCTGCTGATGCAAAATAAGTGTATTTGCATGACAATGTCAGACAGAAAATGGGAGGGTGTATTTTGTATGAGGAGTGTAAAGAAAAAGCTGTATATTCGCAGTTTAAAATTTTTATCCACATGAAAGCATACAAACTTATTAACAACGCCGGAGGATGGCTGTTATTTTTGGTTGCATCAACTGTTTATATTTTAACTGCAGAACCCACGGCCAGTTTCTGGGATTGTGGTGAGTACATTGCAACATCCTACAAATTGCAGGTAGGCCACCCCCCTGGAGCACCTACTTTTCAGATTCTTGGTAGGATTTTTTCCATGTTAGCCTTCGGAAATACTGAAAATGTGGCATTTATGGTCAATATGCTTTCTGCAATATCAAGTGGTCTGACCATTATGTTTCTGTTCTGGACTATCACACTTCTGGCCAAAAAAATTGTTTTAAAAGCCAATGAGCAAGAAATCACATTATATCAGAAATTATGCATTTTCGGATCTGCAGCAGTGGGTGCTCTTGCATATACATTTACCGATACTTTCTGGTTTTCGGCAGTTGAAGGCGAGGTGTATGCTCTCTCCTCTTTTTTTACTGCTGCTACTTTCTGGGCCGCTCTCAAATGGGACGAGCAGTCCGAATCACCGCGGGCAAACCGCTGGATGTTATTTATTGCCTATCTTGTAGGTTTGTCTATTGGGGTTCACCTTCTCAATCTGCTTGCTCTTCCTGCAATTGTTTACATTGTTTATTTCAATAAATTTAAATTTTCATACAGGGGATTTATTGCAGCTGGTCTGTTTGGTTTTATTCTTCTGGGATTGATTCTGTACGTACTTATTCCTGGAGTTGTGGTTCTGGCAGGACAATTTGAGCTGTTTTTCATTAACTCAATCCGTCTTCCCTTCAACAGTGGAACCATTATTTATCTGACCCTGCTGATTGGTGGGCTTGCATGGGGTATTTATTACACTACCAAACGAAACAAACTGATATTCAATCTTGTATTGAAATCTTTTATGCTGCTTCTCATTGGCTATTCAACCTATTTTCTGTTAATAATCCGCTCAAATGCAGAAACACCCATTGATGAGAATAATCCATCAAATGCAATTAATCTGCTGGCTTATCTTCAACGTGAACAATATGGTGATACTCCTCTTCTTTACGGACCATATTATACAGCCCCCCTGTCAAGAGAAAAATGGGGTGACAGAAGTCCGATTTATAAAAAAGATACTGAACTTAAAAAATATGTAATTATTGATAAGCGTGAAGGAACCAAACCTAAATATGTAAAAGACTTCTGTACCGTCTTTCCCCGTATGTGGAGCTCATCCGAATCTCATCATATCAGCGGATATGAAAACTGGGGAAAGGTCAAAGGCACAATGGTGGCATATAACAATGGTTACGAGACCCGGATGATCAAAAAACCTTCCTTCGGTGAAAACCTGAGGTTCTTTTTCAGTTATCAGGTGGGGCATATGTATCTGCGCTATTTTATGTGGAATTTTGCAGGTCGCCAGAATGACATCCAGGGACATGGAAATCTCGTTGACGGAAACTGGATTTCAGGAATCAATTTTCTTGATAACCGACTTGGACCACAGGAATTGTATCCTGAAAACATGAAATCCAATCCTGCCCGCAACCGCTATTATCTGCTTCCCTTATTACTGGGTCTCGGAGGCTTGCTGTATCACCTTATGGTCAGAAAAAAGGATGCTTTTGTGGTTGGAATTTTATTTGTTATGACCGGCCTTGCCATTGTCATCTATCTGAATCAGACTCCTTTTCAGCCCCGCGAACGTGACTATGCCTATGCAGCCTCATTTTATGCATTTGCCATATGGATCGGACTTGGAGTTCTTGGGCTGAATCATGCCATCAGAAAATATCTGAATCAGGGGATGGCCTCAATCTTTATCGCAATTATGTTATCCACAATTGCGGTTCCCTATGTGCTGGCAAAGGAGAACTGGGATGATCATGACCGTTCTGAAAGATATACAGCACGTGAAATAGCACGGAATTACCTTGACAGTTGTGAGCCAAATGCCATACTGTTTACCAATGGCGATAATGATACTTTTCCCCTTTGGTATATCCAGGAAGTTGAAGGATACAGAACAGACGTGAGAGTTGTCAATCTCAGCCTGCTCAATACAGACTGGTATATCAATTCCATGAAGAGAAACGTCTATCATGATGGGTTGCCGGTACCCTTCTCACTTCAGGAACATCAATATCAGTCAGGAAGTTACGATGTTGTCTATCTGCTTGGCAAGGACACCACTGAATATGTGAACGCAAAAGATTTGTTTGACCTGATTCACAAGCAGCCTGAACGACTGAAACTTATCAATCAGGGACGTTCATTTGACTTTTTCCCAACACAAAATTTCAGAATACCTGTTGACTCAGCGAAAGTTGTTGAAAACGGAACAGTTTCTCCCGAAGATGCACACCTTATCGTTGATAATGTTGACTGGACTATCAACCGTACAGCGCTATATAAAAACGGAGTGATGCTTCTCGACCTTCTTGCTCACAACAACTGGGAACGTCCGGTTTACTTTGCAATTACTACAGGCGATGATGCATATTTTGGTCTTCAGGAATATTTCCAGCTGGAAGGTTTGACATACAGGCTGGTTCCAATAAAAACAGCAGGACAGAAACAAGGATTTACCGGGCGTCTGCATACTGAAAAAATGTACCAAAAGATGGTTCATGATTTTCGGTGGGGAAATCTGGGTCAGACAGGAGTGTATCTTGATGAAACAAACCGAAGAATGTGTATGAATTTCAGGAATAATTTTTCAAGACTCGCTGATCAGCTGATGATTGAAGGGGATACTGTAAGAGCCCTGGAAACACTGGATAAAGCCGTGCAGCTGATGCCTGACGAAACCGTTCCATACAATTATTTTGTAATGCCTATTGCAGAATCATACTATAAGGCCGGAGTTCCTGAAAAAGGAGATCCAATTCTGTATCGCCTGCTTCAGATTCAGGAAGAAAACCTGAAGTTCTTCTTTGCATTCAAAGGAAAAAAAGCAAGGCTTATTGCTGATGAAAAGGAACAGTCACTTGCTATTACCAGCAGAATTATGCAGGTGGCAGAATTATATAAACGTGAAGAACTGGCTACTCAGGCCGGTGCCATTTTCCAGAATTATTATCAGATATGGTTAACAGGACAGCAATAAATTTACAACATGTATTCTGTCAACTCGAAATATATTAAAACCTTCAGCCATAAAAATGTTTTCTGGCAGATACCAACTCAGAACAATGAGTTGTTTCTGACCTTTGACGATGGTCCTGTGCCTGGTGTTACTGATTTTGTCCTTGATCAGCTTTTAAAATACAATGCAAAAGCTACTTTTTTCTGTGTTGGGGACAATATCAGGCAACATCCCGATTTGTTTGACAGAATCCAGAAGGAAGGTCATGCCGTTGGGAATCATACTTTTCACCACCTCAACGGCTGGAAACATTCTCTGCGATCGTACATCAACAATATTAAAATGTGTGGTGCACTAACCCAAAGCAGATTGTTCAGACCACCTTACGGCCGATTAACTCCCCTTCAAAGATTTGTCTTGCAGAAAGATCATTTTATTATTCTCTGGTCAGTGCTACCCGGCGACTTTGACCTGAATTTGTCTTCTGAAAAATGCCTTGAACGGGCCATAAAACATTCATGTCATCCCGGTTCTATCGTTGTGTTTCACGATTCACTGAAAGCAAAAGATAAATTACAACATGTTCTTCCTGCTTTTCTCGAATACTACAGCAAGATGGGGTTCTCCTTTTCTTCAATTTCTGAACAACTCTGTCATGAACAACTTGAAGAACGCCGGAAAAAACTGGTTCATCAGATTTCACTGGGAATGATATAGATAGAATAATAAAGAATCAGTATTCCTTTATAACCTGATACAGGGAGTTTCGTAAAACCGGCTTGAATCCACAGGCAGTTATCATTGTAATTGCTTCATTGACTGTCATTTCGGGATTCTGATCTTCGGCCCCTGCCATTGAATAAATCTTTGTTGAATTGAGAATTGTGCCATCAAGGTCATCAGCCCCAAATCCCAAAGCAAGTGATGCAAAATTCTTACCGAATGCAGGCCAGTAAATTTTCAGGTGCTTGAAATTGTCAAGAAATATCCTGCTTATTGCAAACATTTTCAGATCATCGATAGCCGTTGATTCTTTGATATTACTGAGCTGATTGTTTAAATTTCGGAATTTCAGCGGGATAAACGCCTGAAATCCACCGGTTTTATCCTGCAGTTCTCTCAACAAAGACAGATGCTCAAATCTGTTCCTGATAGTCTCAAGATGACCATAAAGCATTGTGGCATTGGTAACAAGCCCGATACGATGAGCTTCTTCATGGATTTCAAGCCATCTTTTTCCGCTGATTTTATCAGGACAAATATGGCTTCTAACCGTATCATCAAAAATTTCTGCCCCACCACCCGGCATACTATCCAATCCTGACTGCTGAAGTCTATGAATAACATCTGAAACCGGAAGATTGCTAAGTTTTGAAAAATAACTGATCTCAGCAGCAGTAAAGGCTTTAATATGCAAGTCTGGTCTAATATGTTTTATCTGCTGAAGCAGCGCAGAATAAAAATTCAGATCATATTCAGGATTTGATCCTCCTACAATATGAAGTTCTCTGATCATCTCGTCAAGAGAACTGACTTCTTCGAGAATTTCATCAGCTGTCTTAGACCAGCCTGACACATCACCTCGAGCTGAAAAGGAGCAAAACCTGCATTGATACACACACACATTTGTGGGTTCGATGTGGTAGTTGTTTATAAAGTAAACATCGCTGCCGTTCAGAATTCTTCTCAAAGCATCTGCATAATCGGCAAGTTCTCCCAAGGAAAAGTGCTCCCACAGAAAAACGGCATCATCAATGGTGATTCTCTTGCCCTGATGTATTTTTTTTTCAACGACTTCCCTCATAACTTACTCCGGTCCACGTTAAAAAAATATTCCCGGAACACTGATGCACCGGGAATATTGAGATTTTTATTTTGCTTGCTATTTTGAAATCATAAAACTTCCTGAAAAACTATGATCATTGTTGCTTATGCTAATGAAATATACCCCATCGGCAAGATCTTTTAAAGGAACATAAATACTTCCATGATTCATTTCAACATAGCCTGAACTGACAATTCTGCCAAGTGCATCTGAAACAATCATATTGCCGGTCTGAAAATCGTAATTTTCAAAAGAAATTGTAATATACTCAGTTGCAGGGTTGGGATAAATACTGATATTCAGATTGGGTCCGGCAATTTCCTGAACACCTACGCCTGAACATGCATTGTAATTGACACCTAACAAGGTAGAAGGATTTGCGTTGATCGGGTCAAGCCAATGTTTCAGTTGTTTATCAATTGCTGGATTTGTTGCCCAGTGATAGCTGAATTTCCCATAATAGTCAGGATCTGTAGGAGCAGTGCAAAATGATGACCCCCCTGTGAGAGTACCGACAATCAACTTGTTCTGATCAAACAATGGCGAACCAGAAGAACCACCTGCAGTTACACTATGTCCGTATCCAACCTGATTTGCCCAAATCACGCGCCAATGCGTAGAATAATTTGCAAGACTGGTTGAATATACGCTGAATTTTTTAATGACCCCTTCCGGATGGTGGATACCTGCTCCGCTTGAAGCAGCAGTGCCCGATTTATTCCATCCATTATAGTATGCCTGATATGTAGAAGGAACGGCATTGTTCAGCAATACCAGGTAGAAGTCACTGCCTGAGCTGGTTTGACCATAAGTATCATGTGCTTTCATAGCACAACCAACAGAAGTTTGGGTTGTAGGTCCGGTTGTTCCAGTACACGATGAAGCCTGGTAATTGAAATAAAATACCCACTGATTCAGATTTGAAGCTGTGGCATATGAGCCATTATAAGCACAATGATCTGCCAGCAGAAAATACGGTTCGCAACTGTTGAGAGTATTGTTTACAAGACTCCCTGAGCAAAGAAAAGAGCTGGTTCCGATACGGACAAGGATTTTGGCTACTCCTCTTACCTGATCCTGCCATGCATCTGCTGTTGGGCATTTTACATTGACCATGCAACTCAGATCTTTTTCATTCTGCTCATTATATCCGGTTGAACGGTAGTGGTATCCAACTTCACTGATTTCCAGTTCAAAGTTGTCTGACTGGTCAGCAGGAAGAAAGAGTTCGATAATCTGAGATTCTCCGGGAATCATTTCTGTTGCCATTTCTCCGCTTTCAATGTTGTTGAATTCAGTAAAGGCACCTATTAAAAAGGATTTTGAAGGTGAATATACAAACAGTTTGGCACCCGAAGGAAGCATAAAGCGATTCATATAAAGGTTTGTGGCCTCAGCACCCGGAGTATTGATCTGCAGTCTCCATATCTGATCACCGTTGGGCAATGTTTCCCATGTCCCTGAATTAGCAGGATTGAAATTCACGGGAAGCAATACGCCTATTCGGTATGCTTTTCCCATTCCGTCGCGTTCCATATCTTCCATGATAATCTGCTCCATATCAGGGGGAGGAAGGTCTCGAACATCAATTGCTTTATTGAGACCATACATGTGGAAGCTGGTAGGAGTGCCACCCTGACTGATCTGTGCAAATCCTGTTACGGGCAGAACAATCATCATCACACTGAAAATAATGAATAATGATAAAAACTTTTTCATACACATTCTTTTTTTGGGTTTATAATACATTTAAAAGTGTTCAAAGGTAAAAAAATATTTTACACCTTTTCCATAAGAACAAAAAAAAATGAATGAAAGTTGTCAGCAATAATGATAATCGTAACCTAAACTACTTCATTCCTCACGGAATTGAGTTTAATAAAGATAAACAAGAGTATTGTAAAAGCAACCATTGATGATCCGCCATAACTGAAAAAAGGCAGCGGAATACCAATGACAGGCATCAGATTTATTGTCATTGCAATATTGATGAGAAAATGGAAAAAGATGACTGAAGCCACAACATATCCGAAAATACGCGAATAATCAGATCTTTGCTTCTCAGAAAGAATGATAATCCGGATCAGCATCAACACAAACAATCCGATAATTGCAAGACCCCCTAAAAACCCCCACTCCTCTCCTATTGTGCAAAAGATAAAATCAGTGCTTTGCTCAGGAACAAAATTGAACTTTGTCTGAGTCCCCTTCATAAATCCTTTTCCGGAGAACCCACCGGAACCTATGGCGATTAGAGACTGATTCGTATTGTATCCAATTCCTCTTGGATCTGCCTCCTTTCCAAGTAAAATCATAATCCTGTTCTTTTGATGTGGTCTGAGGACGTGTTCAAAAATATAATCAACACTCAGCACAAATGTTGAAGAAACCACAGCAATGATGAGCATTGTATAGACAAGTTTCCTGTTTTTGTAAAACAATCCGGAAAGGACAAACATTATAAAAAACAGAATCCCGACAAGATAAAATTTTTGTATCAGCAAAGTTAGAATGAATAAAACGACAAACCAGAAGAATGCAATGTATAAAGTAGAAGGCCATCCTTCACGGTAAAATACCAGAAAAAAAGCGAGAAACACCAGGGCAGTCCCTGCATCTTTTTGTAAAAGAATCAGTAGTGCCGGCAGTGCAATAATTCCGATGGAATACCACTGGTGCTTTTTCTGAGAAAATGATACCCCTGTTCTGCTGAGATACTTAGAAATGGCCAAAGCAACTCCTACCTTTGCAAGTTCAGACGGTTGAAACCGAATTGATTCTGTAATTATAAACCAGGATCTTGACCCTGAGATTTCGGCACCAAATACAAGGACAAATAAAAGAGCAAGAATTATAAACCCATAAATCACGAAAGAAAACGTTGTAAAAATACGGGCATCAAGAATTAATATCAAGAAAGCAATCCCTGCAGACAACAATATCCAGAACATCTGTCTGCCATAATTATGAGATAAATCCAGATTGTAAATTCCTTCATCAGGCTTATATTCAACTGATAGAATATTCAGCCATCCCCAACCTACCATGATAATATATATTACCACCAGCAACCAGTCTATTCTGTTTGATATGTTTGACTGGGTTTTCACTGAAATTTATTGAGTATTATACTTTCTGAAATAAATTTTTCCTGATCTGTTCTTTTCACCTCGCCGGTAAGATATTTTTCAATCATCAGGCTTGCGATGGGGGCAGCCCATTCTGCACCAGAACCACTGTTTTCAACAAGCACAGCAATTGCAATTTTGGGATCCTTATATGGCGCAAAGGCAATAAACACTGAATGATTTTTGCGTGGCGGGTCCTGAGCAGTTCCAGTCTTACCACACACTTCTATCCCTTCAGTAGCTGCATTTCGGGCTGTACCAAGGGTAACAACCATTCTCATTCCCTCTGCAAAAACTTCACATGTGCGACTACTGATCATGGTTTTCATTCGTTTTCCATAACGGACATTTGGAATGTTGGGCGAACCTATAGCTTTCACAATATGAGGGGGAATATACCACCCCCTGTTTGCTATAATTGCAGCCAGATTGGCAAGTTGGAGCGGTGTGGATCCAACTTCTCCCTGCCCGATAGCAACTGACATGATGGAATTGGCTCTCCAGTTTTTACGGTTCAGCCGTTGTGTATAGTATTCTGCTGTCGGAATGAATCCTGCAAGTTCATTGGGAAAGTCAGTCCCCATGGTGACACCGAAGCCCAGGCTGTTGATGTATTTTCTCCAGCGCTCATATCCCTCAGCTGAAGAACTGAATTTTTTATTATCAACAAAATGTTTGAATACCAAGCAGAAATATGTATTGCAGGAATAGGCAATCGCTTTGCTTAGTTTTAGAGGAGAAGGATGAGCATGACATCCGATTGTATGACTTCCCATATTATACCCACCGTAGCAACTATATGTAGTATTTTCTGCAATAATGCCTTCTTCCATCGCTGCCATTCCGCTTACAATTTTAAATGTACTCCCCGGCGGATACCTTGTCATGATTGCACGGTTAAATAACGGATTATTCTCTGTATCTTCGAGCAATTCCATGTAATTGTTTCCCCTGTCACTTCCTACAAACAGATTGGGATCATATGAGGGGCTGGTGATGGCAGCCAGAATTTCGCCTGTTGCAGGCTCAATGGCAACAATTCCTCCCCGTTTGTTTTGCATCAGCATCTCCCCGTAGGCCTGCAGCTCTGCATCCAGCGAAAGATACAGGTCTTTTCCGGGAACCGGTAAACTATCAAACTTCCCGTTTTCATAACTCCCCATCTCCCTGTTATGAACATCAACCATAATTATTCTTAACCCCTTTCGTCCACGTAGTTCTTCTTCATAGGATTTTTCTACACCACTGAATCCGATATAATCGCCAGGCCTGTAATATGAGTTCTTTTCAATAATTTCAGGAGTTACTTCACTGATATACCCCAGAGTATGTGCTGCAATCGGCTTGGGATATTTTCTTACAGATCTGGTTTGGATATAATGCCCTGGAAATCTGTACATTTGCTCCTGAAGTGCAGCATACATTTCACGAGATAAATGGGGAATAAGGATGCTGGGTAAAAACCTGCTGTAATTCTTTGCTCTCTCCAACTTTTTCAGGTAGGTTTCCTTTTCCATACCTATCAGTTTGCAAAATGACAAAGTATCAAACTCTTTCAGATATCTTGGGATGATCATCAGATCATAGGTGGCATCATTAAACACAAGCAATTCTCCATTCCGGTCGTATATCAGTCCGCGGGCCGGATATTCATAGATATATCTGAGAACATTCTTGTCGGCCGATTCCTTATATGACTGGTCCAGAATCTGAATAAAAAATAAACGGGTAAGCAAAATCAGACCGCTCAGAATAAACAGTCCTATAAAAAACCTGTACCGCCTTTCATATACTCTGCTCAAACCACTTCTGCTTTGTGCAAAAGTACAACATTAATCAATCGTTTTCAATCTGAAAATGAAAAAAACTTACTCATAATTTCAATTGGAAATGAATAGCTTATCTCAAACAGCTTAAAACTTTAAACTCATCCCAAAGCTGGGCATGATGGGGAGCTGGTTGATCCTTTCCTTTGTGATACGATCGAAATAGAAAATGTTGCCCCTATTGTAGACATTTGTAACACCAACTGTAATTTCAAGCTTCACTCTTTCTGTAAAGTACTGGGTGTTTTTAAAACTAATATCAAGTCTGTGATAATATGGCAAACGCCCGTCATTGATCTCAGCAAACAAAGTCCCAAGCTGGTCTTCAGCATTTGTAATATCAGTGTCGAGTCCATCTTCAAATGTAATCAGGGGATAATGACCCTGATTTCTGGTAAAAGGAAATCCTGATCCGAAATTCCAGCGAACACTAATCTCAGAATTTTGTTTGCCTCCAAGCATAGCAGTGGCAACAATGTTGGCATTGTGTCTTCGGTCATAATGAGGCACATATTCAATAATACCATCATATCTGTTAATATAACCCAATGAATAGACCGCCCAGATGTAATATTTTTTCTTGTCAAATTTCACAGACATGTCAACACCATAAGCATTGCCCTTTTCCAGAATAAAATCTTTTTTCAGATAATCAGGTTTGTCATAGTATTCATAAGTGTCATCAAACACCTTGTTTTTATTCAGATTTGTCAACTGTGAAAAATTCTTGAAATACCCTTCAATATTGACAAGCATATGCTTAATTGGTTCAAATTCAATTCCAAAAATTGCATGTTGTGCCTTCTGAAGTCTGTGAGTTACCTCTTCACCGTCAAAGTTTTCCTGAAGGTTTTCCGGGCCAGATAAGAATCCGTAAAAAAGATTCACAACATCCCGGTCAGAATTGGCTGCAATAAGGTTCTGTGAATATAATCCTCCCGCACCTTTCAATCGGAAAGTTTCAGTTAGAATATACTTAAAAGCAAATCGCGGTTCAGGTGAAAAATCTGACAAGGACGCATAGTAATGAATTCTCATGCTCGGCTCAAGAATGAGATTGTCAAGAGTGATTTTATCTTTCACATAAATCGCAAGTTCAGTAGTGTTTTGTTCCTGACTGATAGTTCTTCCGGCACTGTTGGCATAATTGAACAGTGTTCTGAATCCCAGAGTTTCAATACCGTATTTGATTTCTTGATTGGGAGTGAAATAGCTGAACCTCAGTCCCATGTTAAATCCTGCAATCTCACTACTTTTCGGATTCCCCTGCTTGTCGTCAAGGATGATTTTGTAATCTGTATAACCAAGATTTCCTTCAATCAGGGTTGTTGTTCCACCGGGAACAAGAATAAAACTGGAACCAACTCCTGTATTGTTCCATTCAAATTCTGCAATATTTTTATACAGAACATTGTCGGTGAAATTAAATCCAAAAATATTAATCTTGCTGCCACTTTCAGAATTCAGGCTGATTTTTCCGAACACATCGGTATAATTAAACGGCAGGCCTGTAGTGTCAATATAATTGTAAAATAACTTTGAACTTTCCTGCAAATATGAGTTTTTGGCTGCAACAATAAAGGAAGCACTTGTGCCGGTTTCAGGATTAATTTTAACAATGGGACCCTCCAGAATCAGATTGGCTCCGAATGTATTTCCTCCTACAGTCCCACTAAGTCTTGATTTATTCCCGTCACGGGTTGTGATATCCATGATTGATGAAATTCTGCCTCCGTATTCAGCACCAAAACCTCCGGTATAAATATCAACGTTCCTCATAATTTCAGTTTCAAAAACTGAAAACAATCCAATTGAATGAAAAGGATTATATATCACCAGACCATCAAGAAGAATCTTATTCTGTATTGGAGGGCCTCCTCTGACATACAACTGACCTCCCTGATCACCCGTAAAAATAAAACCCGGAAGCACCTGAAGGTACTGAGCCAGGTCAGGAGTACCTATTGAAGGAATACTGGAAATCTGCTTGGGAGTGATTTTCACAACAGATATTTTTGTTTCTGTGAGACCTTCCTGCCTTTCAGCTGAAACCTCAAATGTTTTAAGCTGAACTGCAGACTTTTCCATATATAACCTTTTGTTGATAATCTGCCCCTGTTTTAAAATCACTGGTTCCCTGATTGTGTCAAAACCGAGATAGGTAACAATTAGTGTGTATTCTCCTGCCGGAATCTGCGAAATTGTAAAATAGCCGTTCACATCTGTTGACGCTCCGTATGTTGTTCCAAGTAAATAAACATTGGTAAATATCACGGGTTCACCTGATTCCTTTTCATACACAAAACCTCTGATTGAAGCATTCTGGGAAATGGAGAAAAAGGGAAACAACAAAATTAAAAATATGATTTTCAATGCTTTCATGTTCACTTCGTCTTGGCTCTTCTTTGTTAAGGGGCGTAAAATTACATATAATTATGACATAAGACCTTATATTCGGTAAAACGGTTGCGGCAAATTTTTCAGATGCGGCATTTTCATATTTTCCACAAAGCTACTCAGATAACGGTCTGAATGGTATCAGACATTTTATGTACTTTTGCCCAAAAAGAAAACGGCTGTATGAAAAAAGTGAGCGACCTGATTCTGAAGCTTGGCGGATGGAAAATTGATGTCCCCCCAGAGTACAGATCTGATAAAGCAGTCGTGGTGATGGCCCCTCACACAAGCATGCTTGATTTCTGGATCGGACGTCTGGCATACTGGTCACTGGGACTCAAAGTTCATTTTCTGATTAAAAAAGAATTGTTCTTTTTCCCTTTGGGATTGATTATCAAAGCAATGGGAGGGATTCCTGTAAACAGAAAAAGCAGCGGAAATCTAACAGATCAGATTGTTTATCTGTTTTCTCAAAGTAAACATTTTGTGCTGATTATTACTCCAGAAGGTACACGCAAATTGAATTATCACTGGAAACGTGGATTTTATTATATTGCCACAAAGGCAAATGTCCCAATATTACTCGGGTACGTGGATTACAAACACAAAACAGGAGGAATAGGGAAAATGTTCATACCCAGCGGCGATTTCAACAGTGATTTGATACAGATTCATGATTTCTACAAGGATATTACAGCCAGATATCCTCAAAATTTCAGTCTTAGCCCTCAAAACCGTAATTCTCAATCTGAAGAGCCTCGAACCTCTCCAAAATTGTGAAAAAAATCTTATACCTGACATCTTCAGTTGTAGAAATTCTTTGTAGATTTGCTTCTTAACCCAAAAACTCATCAGATATGAAAAAAAACATTGTAATATTAGTACTGATTCTCATCGCTTTTTCCGTGATTCTGCAATCCTGCGATCAGCTGAAAGCCCTCCAGAACATGACCAAATGCGAATTCAGATTAAAAAATATTGATATACTCTCGGTTGACAATGTGGATGTATCTCATGTGAAAACAATCAATGATCTGGATGCTCTGACAATTACAAGATTGGGTGCCACATTGCTTTCAGGCAAACTTCCTCTTACATATCGTGCAAACATTGAGGCAAAAAATCCCAACAGCCATAGAGCTGCCATCAGCCAGTTTGCTCTTCATATCTTATTCAACAACGTTGACCTGGTTCAGACAGTTGTTAATAAAAATGTTGAGGTACTTCCTGCACAAACAACAGTGATACCCATTGAAATGACTTCTGATGTGGGTCAAATCGTTAAAGGAGAAAACATCAAAAATGTGCTTGGACTGATTTTTCCGGGAAATGATTCTCCCGCAGTGTTTACAATAAAACTGAAACCCAGTGTTATTGTCGGACCCGTTACACTCAATTATCCCGGATATATTACACTTTCAAAAGACTTTAAATCAAACTGATTCATGACTCATCTTCGCAACTCTGCACTTGAATTGCTTCATAAATATATAAGCAATCCCAGAATGATTGCCCATTGCCTTGCCTCTGAGGCTGTTATGAGAGCACTGGCCATGCATTTTAATGAAAACGAAGAACTGTGGGGACTTTGTGGTTTGCTCCATGATATTGACGTAGAAGTCACCAATGCAGTAGATGAAATACACGGGCAGGAGGCTCGAAAACTTCTTGCACCTCTTGGTCTGCCTGATGACATTATTGAAGCCATCGAAATGCACAATGAAATGTCTGCTCCCCAACCAAGGAGCAAAAGAATACATCATGCCCTGGCTGCCGGTGAAACAATAACAGGTCTCATCTTTGCCACAGCAATGGTCTATCCGGACAAAAAAATAAGCAGTGTGAAATCAAAATCAGTTGTGAAAAGAATGAAGGAAAAACTTTTTGCAGCATCTGTGAAAAGAGAAAATATTATGGAGTGCGAAATGATCGGCATTCCTCTGCCCGAATTTTCCGAAATTTCCGTTCAGGCTCTTGCCTCCATTGAAAACGACCTTGGTTTTTAAAATTACAAACCATTTTCCGTATGGATTTACAAACAGCGTGTGCTACAAATCCCAACAATAAAACAGGCTCCGACTAAAGACTAAACATAGAACTAAAAAATGAAGGAAGAATGAATTTTGAAAATTATTAGTACCTTAGGAGTGCTTTTGGGCAGAGCAATTAGCCAACAAACCGAGCAAAAGCACTTTTTTTCAAACATGAGCATGCAGATATCATCCTTGAGGATTCATGAGCAATCCCTGCAGTCATTGCTGCCCGTTTTGAGGCTGCTCTAAACATTTTCAGACCTGATGCAGAAGAGTATCTTCTACCTTATTCGGTATTCAATATTATTATAAACCCAAATCCGTCATTAGAATTATTTGATAGTTATTTATTTGTCGGTAGAATCTAAATGTAATGCTTTCATAACTAGTAAGAAAATCTTACAGCAAAAAAACAAAATTTTTTAATAGACATATGGCATCAAAACTATTGACAATCAAAATGTTACAAATATTATTTCTAATGACGGTCATTAGAAATAATGAGTCCAATGACGGATTTGGGTAAAGGTTTGTTGTTTTGCAGCAAAAAAAAATGCCGGCATTATCCGGCATATTAAAAATCATAAATTGATCAGAAATCAGACTTCTCAATATTCATCTTCGTGAAAAAAGAAGTCTTCTTTTGTGGGATAATCAGGCCATAAATCCTCAATGGATTCATAAATATCTCCTTCATCCTCAATTTCCTTCAGGTTTTCAATAACCTCTGCAGGAACACCAGAGCGGATTGCCCATTCAAGCAACTCGTCGCGGGTTGCCGGCCAGGGTGCGTCTTCAAGCTTTGATGCAAGTTCCAATGTCCAATACATACCTACCCCCTTTTTTTTGCAAATATATTCATACATTCAACAAAAAACAATAGTTTTCATAAAATTATACGTAGCAGATTAAAATATAGATGTATAAAATATTTTTACAAACGAAAAACAAATAAATACCACCAAGGCATTCAAAAACAAGCAAATTATTATCTCTTTTTTGGCTTGTATTTGGAAAGTTGAAGGATTTTTTGTGACTGAATTTCATTAAAAAGATCAATCAGTTCCATCTCAGGATTGTTGAGCATACACTCTCTCACGATCTGCCATCCGATATAGTGTCCGATTCTGGGAGGAGAATTTTTTGAAAATGTACTAGTAAAGGGTGCATCATTCATAAACTTCTGAATTGTTCTCATATCATTGGTGTACAACATATCATGATCCAGAAAGAAAGCCCAGACATTGCCCTGATATTCATTGGCCCATCCGATCTGATTGGTTGTATAAAATATTTTGATGCTGTCATCAATGTTTGGCAGTGTCAGATCTGTGAAATACAGCATTTTTCCCTGATAAATCATTCTGTCAAGCAAGGTTTTGTTCTTCACATCATATTTGTCAATATACGCTCTGCTAATCTCCTTCATACAGTCAACAGCAATCTGTTCTCGCCTCATCCTGTAAGAGACATATCGTGGAATTCCCCACATTGAATAGACAGGATAGTCAGACCCCAGATAAAGATCCAGAGCAATGATCAGATTGTTATCGGCATATTTCACGGGAAATTCAAAATCTCCTCCTGAAATATAAGTGTAAACCGTTGGCACCTCAAAATCAGGAAGTACAACTTTTGCTCTTCTGAATGCATCGGTAAGCTGTGCCTCAAGGAATGTAATATCAGGATATTGCTCCATTGTTGCTTCATAGAGAGTCTTTACGGAAACGTCTTCCAGATAGGCTTCCATCATTGTAAGATTGAAGGGATCATCAAGATCTGCATCAAGAAAGGGTCTGTATGTTTCCTGAAGAGCCTTCAGTTCATCCTGAAGACTATCCGGATTGCAGCTGAACAAGTCAACATCAAAACGGTGAACTTTCACATTAATATACTCATGTTTTTTGAGATACTTGTCTCTGATCACCCGGAATGCCTTTTCCTTATCACCACCACATCCCTGAATCAGAACACTAAATATAATGACAATTGCAGGTTTTAATAAAAATTTTCCTGTCATAGCTCTAAAGATAACGTTTGTTTAAAAAACTATATTTAAATTTGTGCGAAATAAAATGTCAAAATTATGAAAAAGATTACAACGATCTCCTTTTTACTTTTTGTTTTTATACTGTCAGCAACTTCGCAGAATGACAAGTTTTTCAGATTTGGCCTGCATGGGTCACCAAGTGTTGCATGGCTCAAACCAGAAACAAAATCATTTCAGTCAAAAGGGCTGCGCCTGGGATTTGGATATGGTCTTATTACTGAATTTACTCTTGCCGACAATTATTCACTGGCAACAGGTGTTGAGTCTGTTTACAGCGGAGGTAAACTCCAGAATGTGGATACTATAGGGACAACAACCACAGCAACATATAGGGTTCAATACATTGAGATTCCAATTGCCCTTAAAATGAAAACCAATGAAATTAATTACATTACTTATTTCGCAAAATTTGGTGGCGGACTGAATATGAGACTGAACTCATTCGCTGACTTTTCATACAAAGATGCCATGGGCAACTCACTCCCCAGCTTGCTTGATGAGGACATCAAATCTGACATCAATCTGTTCAGAATTTCTTTTCTCATTGGTCTTGGAATAGAATACTCACTGGGAGGAACAACTTCAGCACTCTTCGGGATAAATTTCAACAACGGACTGACAGATATTTTTAAAGAAGATGATATTAAGGCAAAAAACAATTTTATTACAGTGAATTTGGGAGTCATCTTCTAAAAAGAACCAAATGTTGTAATGATAAAAAAGCCGGAAGGCTTTTTTATCATTTATAAAATATTTTCCTATGAAAACCAACGATCTGAAAATTACACTAGCCCAGCTCAACAGTACAATCGGGGATTTTGAGGGAATGTTTCAGAATGTCAGCAAAACCATGAGTGTTGCTGAAAGTTCAGGAGCAGATATTGTTGTGTTTCCCGAACTATTTATGACCGGATATCCTCCCCTTGACAGACTTGAACAGGAGGATTTTCTGAAAAAGGTTGTTTTATTTCTTGAAAAACTGAAATCCTTGACTTCAAAAACTGCAATTATCATAGGTAGTCCAGAAAAAAATCTCTGCGGTCGCGGAAAACCTTTATTCAACTCTGCTTTCTTTATCAGTGACGGAAAAATTATTCATTCAGCACGAAAAGGATTGATTCCCAACTATGATGTGTTTGATGAATACAGGTATTTTGAACCAGCTGATGAATTCAGAATTGTTGAGTTCAGGGGAAATCGCATTGCACTGACCATCTGCGAAGACCTCTGGGATAAAAGTGGTGCCCTTGAATATAAGGTTCATCCCATGGATATTCTGCTGACACAAAACCCGGACTGTATTATCAATATTGCAGCATCACCCTTTGACTATCTGAAATATCAGACAAGAAAAAACATACTAATCCGAAAGGCAAAAGAAACAAAACTGCCATTATTTTATGTGAATAATATTGGAGCTCAGTCCGAGTTGATTTTTGACGGGGGATCAATGGCCATTTCTCCTCAGGGCGAAGTGTGTGGGCAAATGAAATTCTTTGAGGAAGATTGTAAAACTTTTTCACTGAAAGATATAACAACCAATCAAAACCCACTGAAAGATATTGATATCCCTGCAGTCGAAAAAATATATCAGGCCCTGCAACTTGGCCTCAAAGATTATTTTTCCAAAAGCGGGTTTAAAAAAGCCGTAATAGGTCTTTCAGGTGGTGTTGACTCAGCACTTGTCGCTGTTCTGGCAGTCCATGCTCTTGGTAATGACAATGTTCAGGCTTTATTTATTCCCACAGCATATTCATCTGAGGAATCTTTCAATGATGCACGTTTACTAGCCTCAAATCTGTCGATGCCTTTTGAAACTGTCAGTATTGAAAGCAGTTTCAGACATGTACTCGAAGTTTTGCATCCTTTGTTTGCCCATCAAAAAGAAGATATTACCGAAGAAAATATTCAGTCAAGATTGCGCGGGCTTATGCTGATGTCCTATTCAAATAAATTCGGAAATATCCTGCTCAACACATCCAATAAAAGTGAAATGGCAACCGGCTACGGTACGCTCTATGGTGATATGTGCGGCTCTTTGTCA
Organism: uncultured Bacteroidales bacterium; assembly: GCA_964428185.1. Taxonomy (GTDB): domain Bacteria; phylum Bacteroidota; class Bacteroidia; order Bacteroidales; family DTU049; genus CAYMAZ01. Next base: position 18,602 of record CAYRXH010000012.1, on the reverse strand, counting down.
GTCATCGGAGACCTTTATAAAACCCAGGTTTATGAACTCTGTCATTATATCAACCGTGATATTGAAATAATCCCTGAAAACATTCTGACTAAAGCCCCGACGGCAGAGCTGAAACCCGGACAAAAAGATTCAGACAGTCTTCCTGAATATGCTTTGCTAGACACTGTCCTGTTTCATTATCTTGAACTGGGGTCCCCCTTTGACAGCATCTCTTCTATGCCTGAAGTGGGCGAAAAGCTGGCAAAAAAAATTATTGAACTTGTTGACAAAAATGAGTTTAAAAGATTTCAGGCACCACCTGTTCTCAGGGTATCAACAAAAGCATTCGGAATGGGCAGAAGGTTCCCTCTGGTTGGAAAAAATAATTAAGCCCGAATAGGAACTCATGCTATTCACATAATTCCAAGCTCTACTTTCATATTTTTTTCTATTTTTGCATCAAATTTTCACAAAATGGCACCTAAAGTTCTTATTTATTCCGGACAGGCATCCGAATATCTGTCTGAGAAAATTGCCAAAGCTCATGGTTCACCCCTTGGAAAAGTAACTTATACCAAGTTCAGTGATGGCGAATTTGAAGTGTCGTTTGAAAATACAGTCCGGGGATCTGAATTATTCATAATTCAGTCAACATTCTCACCTGTTGATAATTTGTTCGAATTGCTTTTACTGATAGATGCTGCCAAAAGGGCTTCGGCTCATCATATTTATGCAGTTATTCCCTATTTCGGATATGCACGTCAGGACAGAAAAAGCAAACCAAGAGTGGCCATCGGTGCAAAACTTGTTGCCAATCTGCTCAGCGCTGCCGGTGTGAACAGAATTATCACCATGGATCTTCATTCTGATCAAATTCAGGGATTTTTTGATGTCCCAGTTGATCATTTGTATGCTTCCACTTTATTTGTTCCGTATCTCACCAAAATGCAGCTTCCAAATCTTATCGTTGCATCGCCGGATACCGGCGGAACCAAAAGAGCCAATGCGTATGCCAAATTTCTCAACAGTGATCTGGTGATCTGTTACAAACAAAGAGAAAAGCCAAATCAAATCGGAGATATGATGCTGATTGGCGATGTCAGAGGCAAAGATGTTGTTCTGCTCGATGATATCATCGATACTGCCAGCACCATTTCAAAAGCTGCAGACCTGATAATGGAATCAGGTGCAACAAGCGTCAGAGCCATGTGTACTCATGCTCTCCTCTCAGGAAATGCTATTGAGAAAATTGAAAAATCTTCTCTTTCAGAAGTCATTGTCACTGACACAATCCCTGTCAAACAAAAATCCCCAAAAATCACAGTCCTTTCAACAGCCGAACTTTTTGCTGATGTGATCCACAGAAACATAAGATGTGAATCAATCAGCACTCATTTTAATATTAATACAATTATTTAATCATTTAAATTATCACCAATTATGAAAACAGTATCATTGAGCGGTTCTCCAAGAGAGAACGTAGGGAAAAAAGATGCTAAAGCGCTCCGGAAAGAAAACCTTGTTCCTTGTGTATTATACGGAGGAAAAGAACAGATTCATTTTGCAACTGATGAAAGAAATTTTCAGAAAGTAGTATTTACTCCTGAAGTTTGTTTTATTGAGATTGATCTCGCCGGAAAAAAATACTCAGCAATTTTGCAGGATATTCAGTATCATCCTGTAAATGATAAAATTCTGCACGCAGATTTCCTTGAACTTACCGGAAAACCAATTAAACTTGATGTACCAGTCAGACTTATAGGAACGTCTCCCGGTGTTCTCAAAGGAGGAAAACTGGCTCTCAAACACAGAAAACTTCCTGTAAAGTCGCTTCCTGATAACATGCCCCAAGAAATCATAGTCAGCATTAATGATCTTGAAATCGGAGATAAAGTGAAAGTTTCTGAAGTAAAATCTGAAAACTTCTCAATACTTCTCACTGACAATACAGTGATAGTTATGATTATGAAGGCCAGAGGCGCTGAAGCGGGAGAAACTGAAGTAGAAGCTGCTGCTGAAGCATAAAAGCCCGAAACAAAAAATCAACCCCGGTTTCTCCGGTTTTTTTTATTTGATTTAATCTCATGAGAGGTTTACTCAGAATATTCAATAATTTTGCAGGGAAACAACAGGAAATGTTTGCCGAAAACAAAATATTCATTGCCGGACTTGGAAATCCCGGACCCAAATATGCTATGACAAGGCATAATGCAGGATTTATGGCTGTTGACAGACTTGTGGCAAAACATCATTCTGAATTCACTGACTCAAGACATGGTTTTAGGGCTCAGTTCAGGTTGAAAAACAAAACTGTCATTGTTTTCAAACCAACTTCGTTCATGAACCTGAGCGGAAAAGCTATCGCATTTCACCTTCAACATGAAAAAATTCCAGTTTCTTCAATGATCATCATTTCAGATGATATTGCTCTGCCATTTGGGCAGATTCGAATCAGAAAAAAAGGAGGAGCAGGCGGACATAACGGGCTGCAAAATATTATTGATGTTTTTGGGACCACTGAATTTGCCAGAATACGAATCGGAATCGGCGGCAATTTTGTGAAAGGATTTCAATCCGATTATGTCCTTGATGAATGGGATGAAACCGAAAAACAGCATTTTCCTGAAATCACCGAAAGAGTATCTTCTGCCTGTGAATCCTTTGCCCTTGCAGGAATAGACCAAGCAATGAATCTATATAATAACATAGACATTGACAAAATAAAAAACTTTTAACTTGCTGAAATTTACCGTTGCTTTTTTTATATAAGCAACCAAAAGACTTCTTCTTCTGTCAATTCGAAAAAAAATGTATTTTTGCGTATTATTCATTTTTTTAACTAAAGATACCTGTTTATGAAAAGAATACTTTCCCTGTTTTTTGTTCTGTTAACAGTCTGCCTGATTTCAAATGCTCAAATGGTACAACCTGAACAGGCCAGAACTGTTGCACAGAATTTTTATTCAGAAAGAATATCCGCTACTACAGAGGATGATGATTTTCAGTTTGCTCAGCAACCAATAATTATTTCTGATAACGGACTACCTGTTATCTATGTTTTTGAAACCACAGACCGACCCGGCTTCATTATGATATCTGCAGACTATTCCGTCTATCCTGTCCTTGGCTATTCATTTGAATCATACTTTAATGAACCTTCTGTTCCTCCGGTATTTACAGATATGATTGCTGATTTTTCAACTCAAATTACTATGGCCAGAACATTGAAACAAGACCCTTCTGCTGCTGCCACTGAAGATTGGGAATACTATGCAAACCCCATGTTTAATAAATCAGATAAAAAAGTCAGGGCTCAACTACCCCTTCTGCAAACACGGTGGGATCAGGGATGTTACTACAATGCTCTGTGTCCTGAAGATATTAACGGCCCCTGTGGTTTTGTTTATGCAGGATGCGTTGCAACAGCCATGGCTCAGGTTATGAAGTTTCACAACTGGCCTCACAGCGGAGAAGGCAGTAATACCTATTCTACGTCGAACGGATACGGAACACTTAGTGTTGACTTCAGTCAACAGACTTATGCATGGACTGTGATGGAAAATCATTTATTTGATCACAATCTTGAAGTTGCTAAACTCATCTACCACTGCGGTGTTGCTGTTGATATGGATTATTCCCCCGATGGATCAGGTGCACAAACTTCCACTTCTGCAGATGCATTTAAAAATTATTTCAAATATGCAGACTATGTTAGCCATCTGGAAAAGGACTACTTTTCTGAAGATAGCTGGGCTGAAATGCTCTGCATTGAATTACTGTCACACAGGCCTGTCATGTACAGAGGATATGGATCTGGAGGAGGTCATGCCTTTGTCTGTGATGGTTTTCAGGGAACAAACAATAATCATTTCCATTTTGATTTTGGGTGGAGCGGATACTCAAACGGATACTATTATCTCAGTAGTTTAAACGGATTCACCAGTGATCAGGCCGGAATTTTTGGTGTGGAACCAAAATATATCGGGACATCATATTGTGAAGATTATGTTTTGCTTACTGATCCCCAGGGATCTATCAGCGATGGCAGCAATGATGAAAGATACGCCAATAATTCATCATGCAAGTGGTTGATTCAACCTGATAATGCAGGAGCTATTGCCCTTACTTTCAGCGAACTGGAAACGGAACCCGGATTTGACAGAGTCCTGATCTATGAAGGAACTTCAGAAAATGACTGGCTTATTGCTGATATTTCAGGCTTTGATCTTCCAACAAATCCGATTGTGGTTTCAGGCGGAAGTATGTTTCTTTGGTTTATTACTGATGAACTCAATGCAGCCCCGGGCTGGGAAGCATCATATACCACATGGTTTACTGATGTTCAGGATTATTCTCAGGGAGAGATTACTCTTAGTCCAAATCCTGCTGTTGATATTTTATATGTACAGCTGGCACCTGAGCTGAATGAACCTCTGTTTGTAATAATTTCTGATCTTTCAGGCCGCAAAGTTTCCGAACTGAATATTACTCCTCAAAATGGATATTTTTCTGTTGATGTTTCCGCTCTTGCAAAAGGCGTTTATACTATCGAAGCATTTGACGGAAATGAATCAATCGCCAAAGAGAAAATGGTAATCAATAATTAGATTTCAGATAGTTGCTGAATTTCTTAAGACGTGCTACTGAATTCTCTTTTCCCAGTACAGCTAGCATATCAGAAATTCCAATCCCCTGATTTGTCCCGGTAAGCGACACTCTGACAAGATTGAAAATCTTTCCGGTAGCTAATTCATGTTTCTGAATATACTCCTTAATTGATTGATCAATATCACCGGCATTCCAGCCAGAAAGACGACCAGTAATATCCGCAATATCCAAGATTCTGCTCCACGAATCAGAAAAATTGTGCTTGGTAATAATCTCAGAATTATATGAATCAGGTTCTTTAAAGAAATAGAAAGCATGTTGCCAGAATTCAGTAAGCAGGCTCATCCTGTCTTTCATTTTCTCAAGTACTGCATTCAGGTAACTGTCAGAAGTTTCTCCTCCGTTCTCCTGAATAATTTTTTTAAAGCAATCGAAATATATACTAAGATCTGAATTAAGTATATACTGATGATTGAACCATTTGGTTTTTTCAGGATCAAACATAGCCCCTGCCTTCTGCACTTTGTCAAGAGAAAACTGATCAATAAGCTGATTTATGGTAAAAATCTCCTGAACAGTTCCAGGATTCCATCCAAGAAAAGCCAGCATATTGATAAATGCTTCCGGAAGATAACCCCACTCGCGGTATCCTTTCGAAATTTCACCACTGTCAGGATCTTTCCAGTCACAAGGAAACACAGGAAACCCAAGTTTATCGCCGTCCCTTTTACTGAGTTTGCCATTGCCCTGTGGTTTCAGTATCAGTGGAAGATGAGCAAACGCAGGATGCTGCCAACCAAAAAATTCATAAAGCAAAACATGAAGAGGAGCCGAAGGCAGCCACTCTTCTCCCCTGATGACGTGTGTAATCTCCATAAGATGATCATCCACAATATTTGCAAGATGATAAGTAGGGAGTCCATCAGATTTGAATATTACCTTGTCGTCAAGAAGATTTGAATCAAACCAAACATTTCCCCTGATAAGGTCATTCACTTCAATGGTTCTGTTTTCAGGAATTTTAATTCTTATAACATAAGGGGCTCCTGATGAAACTCTTTTTTTGACTTCATCAGAACTCAGCGTAAGACTGTTTTTCATTTGCAGTCTTGTGTTTTTGTCGTACTGAAAATTGGGACTTTTCTGTCTTTCTGATTCCAACTCAGAAGGAGTGTCAAATGCATAATATGCATTTCCTTCATCGAGCAGTTGCTGTGCATAACGGATATAAATACCTTTACGTTCTGATTGTCTGTAGGGACCAAATGAACCACCACAATGAGGACCTTCATCAAATCCCAATCCACACCAGTTCAGAGAATCAATGATGTATTCTTCGGCTCCCCTGACAAAGCGCTGCTGATCTGTATCTTCAATTCTGAGAATAAACTTGCCGTTATTCTTTTTGGCAAATAAATAATTAAACAATGCTGTTCTCACTCCTCCCATGTGAAGAGGACCTGTAGGACTCGGAGCAAACCTGACTCTGACCATTATATTCTGTTTTTCAGACAGCGAAATTACAAAAAATCACCTATGCTTTCGTACTTCTCTTCTTCGCTTCAACTCCTGCAAGTAATTCTTAATCTCCCTGTTCGACTGTGCAGAAACAGAAGAATTTTCCTCTGCCCTTCTGATAAGATATGGCATAACTTTCCGGATGGGACCATAGGGCAAATATTTTGCAGTATTGTATCCTGATGCTGCAAGATTAAATGTAATATGGTCGCTCATTCCATAAAGTTGAGCAAACCAGATGCGTTTATCAGAGGAGGAAAGACCGGCTGAATGCATCAATGCAGATGCCCGAATGCAACTCTCTTCATTATGAGTTGCTATACAGACATGGATATGTTCAATATTCTTAATGCATAACGCCACAGCCTCATTAAAAGCCCGATCAGTTTCTTCTTTTGAAGCACGAATCGGCGAAAGATAGCCCTTCTGTCTCGCCCTTTTCCGCTCCTTCTCCATATAAGCTCCTCTGACCAGCTTAACTCCTGCAACAAATCCCTCACTCCGTGCACAGGATATAAGCTCATCCAGCATGCTGATACTGTCTGTTCTGTACATCTGTATTGTAGTAAACACAACAGCTCTTTTCTTGTTTTTGATCCTCATACTCTCTAGTACCATTCTGTCAATTGCTCCCTGTATCCAGGTTTCTTCCGCATCAACAAACACGGCAATTCCTGCTTCTTCAGCTGCAGAAAAGGTTGAAAAAGCTCTCTCCTCTGATCTCTTTACTGATGATTGTTCTTCACATGTAAGAATCTGCTGAGCTGAAGCTTTCTCAAGCAATGCAAAACTGCACATACCGGTGTATTTAAACACACCAAACGCAATACTTTTGCTATTTACAGCAGCAGATATAGTTTTAAGAATTTCATCCCTCACAAAATCAAAACTTGCTTCATCCTCTATACCCTCTGCTGAATAATCCAGTATCGAAGAAATTGAAAATGATGCCAGTTTATTCATTACAGGAACACATTGAGAGATGGTCTCCCCCCCGCAAAAATGACTAAAAATGTTGCCCCGAATCACCCAACCGTATGGAATATGGAAAAAAGAAGCCACACTCATCAGAAACTTTCCTGTCCTTACCCAGATTTTTTTAGTGATTACTGAAAATAAGAAAACAGCTCGTCTGAGTTCCTTGTCAGATAAATGCCCGAAGGCTGTTTGTGTATCAGTAAAATGCAATTCCATTTTTCAAGTAAAATTAGTTAATTTTATGGAGAATGATTAAACTTTATTGTTTTATGAAATTCAAAAAAAGCATACTGTTGATATATAAACAAAAAACTGTTATTAATAGTAAAAGTAATTTCGTATTTTGACTGTTTTTTTAGTATATTTGGAAAAATTTTTATCATGCGTAGGGGTTTAATTGTTTTTTTGTACCTTGCCATGCATAATATTTTATATGCACAGCCGGTCAAATTACCCGTAAAAAAGGAAAAGTTCCATTTTTTTCATGCAAAACATTTTGATTTTGTTGAAAATAAAGGACAGTGGCAATCTCAGATTGGTTTCCATGCAAATCTACATCAGGCAGACGTGTGGTTTGAAACCGACCGGATCACTTTTGCCCTGCTGGATCCGGAACAACTGAAAGAATTTTTCAGATTCAAAGCAATGAGTTGGGATGAACGACAACGAACTCCTGTTCCTTCAGGAATTATTGATGCACATGCCTACCAGATGATTTTTCTTGGTTCAAATGCACAGGTTGAAACTTCCGGAAGTGGAGTATTACCACATCATCTAAATTTTTATATTGGAAATGATCCTCAGTTCTGGGCATCTGAAGTTCGGCTATACGATAAGGTCATTTACAATGATTTATATTCAGGAATAGATTTAATCATCTATGAAAACGAAGGATTTCTGAAACATGATTTTGTTGTGGAAGCCGGTTCTGATCCGGGTCAGTTAAAGTTTGAAATCGCCGGTGCTGAAAAAGTGGATATCATAGACGACCATCTGGTCATATCGACAAAGGTGAATAAGATTTCTCATTTGAAACCATTTGCCTATCAGATGATCGGCGGGAAAGTTGTTGAAGTCCCCTGCAGGTTCAATCTCAAAAAAAACATTGTTACCTATGAATTCCCTGATGGATATAATCAGAACATTGAACTGATTATTGACCCTGTCTGGGTTTTTGGCTCCTATTCAGGTTCCACTGCCGACAACTGGGGTTATACAGCGACATATGACGCCGATGGAAATTTATATGCCGGTGGAAATGTTTTCAATAACGGATATCCTCTCACTACAGGGGCATATCAGGTTAACTTTGCCGGTGGTTCATGTGATATCGGTATTTCAAAATACAATTCTGCAGGATCAGTCATGTTGTACAGCACCTATCTGGGTGGCAGCGGTGCAGAAGTTCCTCACAGTATGATGGTAAACAATCAGAATGAATTATATGTTTACGGAAGTACAGGATCTGCTAATTTTCCAATGGCAGGGAACTCGTATGACAATTCTTTTGGCGGTGGTGTTTCCTATACACTAACAAATATCATTCATTTTACCAGTGGCTCCGATATTGCACTTGCCCGATTCAGTTCTGACGGCACCCAACTGTTAGGTTCTACATATATTGGTGGTTCAGGAAACGATGGTCTGAATATGTTTATTCCCCTTCGAAACAATTATGCAGATGACTGCAGGGGAGAAATTCATGTTGATGCAAACGATAATGTTTATGTTGTGAGCACAACTGCTTCAACAAATTTTCCCGTAACTCCCGGAGTATTTCAGACTTCTTATGCAGGTGGTGATCTTGATGGCTGTGTGTTTAAGATGGATAATTCCCTGTCAACCATGATCTGGTCAACCTATCTTGGCGGATCAGGCATTGATGCTGTTTACAGTATTGCTCTTGATAAATTTGACAATCCCGTTGTCGCCGGTGGCACAACCAGTAATAATTTTCCGGTTTCCCCAGGATCTGTAAAACCAAGTTATCAGGGAGGAACCTGTGACGGATTTGCAACAAGAATAAGCAAAAACGGAGATCAGATCATGAGATCAAGCTTTTGGGGTACTGATGTGTATGATCAGGTTTATTTTGTTGAACTTGACAAACAAAACAATATTTATCTGCTTGGACAGACCAGAGATGCAAATTCTTCACTTCATGTCAGTGCAACATGGTGGACCCCCGGTGGCGGTCAGTTCATCAGTAAGCTGAATTCAAACATGACATCTGTCAACTGGTCCACAATTTTCGGAACAGGTGGCGGTACAGTAAATATATCACCCACAGCCTTCCTTGTTGATTATTGTAATAACATCTATCTCTCAGGATGGGGCAGCCCTTCACTCAACGGCTTCGGAGGAACAAGCGGAATGCCTGTGACTTCAAATGCCTTTCAATCCACAACCGATAATAACGATTATTACTTTATGTCCATCACTGATGATGCTTCATCTCTTGTCTTTGCTTCATTTTATGGAGGTAGTTCTGCAGAACATGTTGATGGTGGCACCAGCAGATTTGACCGGATGGGAAAAATCTATCAGGGAGTATGTGCTGGTTGCGGAGGCTGGGATGATTTTCCCACTTCTTCAGGAGCTTGGTCAAATACAAATAACAGTACAAACTGCAATATGGGGGCCGTGAAAATTGATTTTGAGTTGCCTGCTATTGTTGCTGAATTTATTAGTAATGCTCCTGTTTGCCTGCCAGAAGCTGTTCAGTTTTCCAATACTTCTTATATTCCAAACCCCGGATCCACCAGTTGTTTCTGGGATTTCGGTGATGGAACAACATCAACCAACTGTAATCCCACTCATGTGTTTCCTTCATCGGGTCTTTACACTGTGATGCTTATAATGAGTGATCCCGGAAGCTGTAATCAAAGTGACACTGTCTGGCATCAGGTTCTCGTTCTCAGCAATTCTACAGATACAATCCCTGATGCTCACATGTGTCAGGGAAGTTTTACACAGATCGGAATTCTTCCCTATGTGGGAGCAGGAATCACGTATCAATGGCTACCCGCCTCAAATCTCAGCAACTCAACAATATCCAATCCCATTTGTACTTCTCCTGTGACTACAATATACACACTTCTCGTTTCTGATGGAGTATGCACTGATACTCTTACCCAGAGAGTAAATGTTTATAATATTCAAGTTGACGCAGGCTCTGATACTCTCATCTGTACTCTGAATCACACGCTTTCTGCAAGTGCAACAGGTGCTCCTGATCTGCAATATCAATGGTCATCTGACAACCAGTTTTCAAACTGGCTGAATACCTCACCAAATGACAATGTTGCTATAGTCAATGTTTCCGGTCCGGCATGGTATTATGTGATGGCATATAATCAGTGGTGTTATGATATTGATAGTATATATGTTGATTTCCTTAATATTGGAGCAGGGTTTACTCCGGTTCTCCCTCAGTGTTTTGATGACTGCAACGGAATGCTTACTGTGAACCCTTACGGAGGCAATGCCCCCTATAATTATGTATGGAGCAACGGTGATTCAACTCAAACTATAAGTGATCTTTGTGCCGGAAATTATGTTGTTACCGTTACAGATGTTGATGGCTGTGAAGTGCTTGCACAGTTTGACCTCGAGCAACCCCCACCTATGGAAATGACCTATCTCGTTACACCTGTCCCCTGCGAGGTGGCATGTAACGGCATAATTGATATTGTTGTAACCGGAGGCACTCCCGATTATGAATATTTATGGAATAACGGACAAACCACTTCCTCTGCAACTGGCTTATGCCAAGGAGATTACGTGGTTACTGTAACTGACGATCACCTGTGTGAGGTGTCCCAGTCCTTTTCAGTGCTCGTGGATCTTATCTACGAAAATGTTAATGTATGGACTGATGATGATACACTCTGGGATGGACAGTCAACAGGCTTGCACGCAACTTCAATTCCCGGAGTCAATTACAACTGGTCTCCGGAAACATGGCTCAGTGACCCTGGCTCTTCCTCAACAACTGCCACACCTCCCCCCGGCACCTACTGGTATTATGTGGTTCTCGATGACGGCAACGGGTGTGTTTATACTGATTCAGTAAAAATCATTGTCATCGACGTTTTCTGCTATGATCCCTATCTTTTCTTCCCCAACGCTTTTTCACCGGACGGTGACGGAATCAACGACATATTGTACGCCAGAGGAATATACATTGAAGAAATGGAACTCCTGATTTTTGACAGATGGGGGAACCTGGTATTTGAATCCTATAATCCCGCAAACGGTTGGGATGGCACCTATAACAACAAACTCTGTGACCCCGATGTCTATGCATATTATCTGAAAATTCTCTGCTTTAATAAAGTATATTACATTAAGAAAGGAAACATAACTCTGATCCGCTAAATTTATTCTTCTGTGAAAAAATACATCCTGCTCGCTTTCCTTTTTCTGTCGTTATTGTCATTTCATGATATGCAGGCTCAGGATATACATTTTTCACAGCATTTTCATACTCCTATGTATGTCAATCCATCTTTTAACGGTTTATCTCCCGGAATGTCAAGGTTTTCACTGAATGCAAAAAATCAGTGGCTGGCAGCCCGTAGTCCCTATCAATCTTTTCTCAGCTGTTTTGATAACTCCTGGAAAATAAACAGGTCTTCTCTCGCTTTTTTTTCTACATCTGCAATGTTCTATTATGATGTGGCAGGAGATGCCGATTTTTCCACTGCTCAATTCAGCCCTTCTTTTGCATATACATTTTTACTGAATAACACATTCAATTCAATGCTCTCTTTCGGTATTCAACCCGGTATTGTTCAACGAAGCCTCGATCTTACAAAACTCAGATTTGATGCTCAATATAACGGATATTTTTATGACCCCACACTGCCTACAAACGAAATTGTTGATAATCAAACTTTTGTATATCCTGACATAACTGCAGGAATGTACTATATCAATTTCTTTGACATGAACACATTTGCCGGAGGTGGCATTGCACTCAGCCACATCAATAAACCTGTGGTTTCACTGAAGAATTCTGACGAAATCAGGCTTGATCCAAAACTTACAGTTCATGGTGAAGCCAGAATGTATATTAAAAATAATGTGGTTTTGCCTACTTTATATTTTGCAAAACAAGGACCCCACACTGAACTGCTCCTTGGAGGAAGGATGGTCATCAACCAGATGACTGTCCCTGCCATTGAACAAAATATCATGTTCAGAAAGAATTTTCTGCTTGGTTTGTATTACCGGGGACTCGATGCACTGATCGTTTATGCAGGAGCTGAATTTCAAAACTATAATTTCGGAATAACCTATGATGTGAACCTGTCACGCTTTACTCCTGCAACAAACACCAGAGGCGGTGTGGAGATCTCTGCAGCTTATGTGTGGCAGAAATCAAAAAGACACAGAAACAAAGATATTCCCTGTCCGATTTTTTAAACTGTTACTATGGCTCGAACTATTGGGATTTTGATAGGATTGTTTTTTTTTACCGCAACAACAGTTGCCCAAACACCTCAACAACTGATGCTTCTTGGTGATGAGGCTTATACAACTGCCAACTATCATTCTGCAGTTGTTTATTATGAGTCTGCTCTCAGTCTGGACAATGGGCTTGCAATCCCAATTCAGCTTGCTCATGCTTACAGACATCTGAGCAATTACTCTTCAGCAGAGTCGGTTTATCTCAATGTATGGAATAATGGCACAAGTGAGTTTCCTGAATCTGGTTTCTGGGCAGCAATGATGATGAAATCCAATGGAAAATATGCTGAAGCACAAAAACTGTTTCTTCAATATTTTGAAAAACAACCATCAGTTTCAGGACTTGCCTCAGCTCTCAGAGCCTCGCTTGAAATTAATTTTTGCGACAGTGCCATTTCCCTGCTGAAAAAACCTCTGGATATTCATATCCGCAACTTTTCAGAAATCAATACCCCATGGAGTGAGTTTAATCCCGTACTTCTTGGAGACTCCCTTTTTGTATACAGTACTTTGACTCCATTGATCACTACTGAAAATCCGCTAATTGCGTCAGGGGACTATCTTTCCTATATTCAGATTGCCCGATGGGGCTCAGCAGGCCTTGAAAAGCCAATTCCATTCAGTGGAAACATCAATAGCAAAGATGTTCATACTGCCAATATCACATTTACAGAAGACGGAAGCAAAGTGTATTTTAACAGATGCTCATATTCTGACTACAAACTCCGGTGCGATATCTGGGCCAGTGAACTAAACAACGGACAATGGCAAAAACCACACAAACTGGATGAATCACTCAACTCATCAACCTATACAAGCACACAACCCTGCGTTGTCAGAGACATTGTATCAGGAAATGAGCTTTTGTATTTTTCTTCCGACAGACCGGGCGGGATGGGAGGACTTGACATCTGGTTCTGTATTATCAAAGACGGAAAACCTCAGACCCCTGTCAATCTCGGGAGTATTATCAACACCCCTGGTGATGAAATAACCCCTTTCTACAATTCAGAAAATGGCATATTGTATTTCAGCTCCGACTGGCACTACGGACTGGGGGGATTTGATGTGTTCAGCTCCAAAGGTAGCATGAGTGCATGGGAAACACCCAAAAATGTAGGTTTTCCTGTGAATTCAGGAGCCAATGATTTTTATTTCATAACCGGTAAGGAAGGAGAATCTTTTCTTACATCAAACAGGGCCGGAAGTCAAACATTCAGGGAACAGACATGCTGTAATGACATTTATATCATCACAAATTTTCGTACTCATCAGGCTAATATTGCCGAGGTGCCTGATACTATCGAAACATCTATTAAAGATGATATCCTCGAATTGCTCCCCCTTTCCCTTTATTTTGACAATGATCATCCCGACCCCAGAAGCACTTCTTCCACTACAACACTGACATACAAACAAACCTGGGAACAATACATTCAGCAAAAACAAAAATTCATTGATGAATATTCCAAAGACCTTGAAGATTTTGCCATGTATTATGCAATGACAGAAATGGAAGACTTTTTTGACAATTATGTGGAAAGCGGTTTCAGAAAACTTGAAATTCTGGCAGATTTTGTGTATCAGGACCTGAAAGCAGGCAGCAATGTGACACTGAAGGTAAAAGGGTTTACCAGTCCGCTGACATCTGCCGAGTATAATATTGTGCTTGCAAAAAGACGTATTTCATCTCTTATTAACTATTTCAGGGAGTGGAATAACGGTATTCTTATCCCGTATATGGAAATGACAGCAGAAAACGGAGCCTCCTTCAGAATTATTGAAGAACCATCGGGTGAAGCATTGTCAAATCCTTATGTGAGTGATAATCCCCATGACAGAAAAAAATCTGTTTACAGCAAATCCGCTTCACTTGAAAGAAGGATTCAGATCCTCATCTATGAGTCTGATTTTAAAAAATATGTAAATATTGACGAAAATAATCCTGTCATTTTCATTCCCGACAACCTGATCAGTCTGAAAAACCTTGTGGGGTTGAAGGATCCGGAAATTGAAGTAACTATTTCAAATCCCGGAAAAGTACCTTTGAAAATTTTCGGCATAGATGTCTCTGATGATCAACTCTACATTTTATCAAGCCCCGACATCGTTAATCCGGGCGAGTCAGTAGTTATAAAAGTGCAAATCAACGGAATACTGGAAACCTATTATACTGAACATATAATTATCAGAACTAATAGCGCCGAAGAGCGGAGTGTCATTCATCTTTCCACTCTTGCCGGAGAGAAATAATATTCAGAAAGTTCTTTGCAATATGTAAACCTGCCTCTGTAATATATGATTCAGGATGAAACTGAACTCCGTAAACATCATGAGCTCTATGCTCAATTGCCATGACAACACCTGCTTTAGACCTGGCCGTAACCTGAAAACATCCGGGCAGTGACGATTCATCTACTGCCCAAGAATGATAGAGACCAACACATAAAGAATTGTCCATTCCCTTAAAAATTCCTGAAATATTATTGAAAATATCAATACTCATACTATTCCCGTGAACAATACAATCCATCTGATATAAAGAACCATTATTTGCAGTAACTATGGCCTGCATTCCCAGACAAACCCCAAGTAGAGGCTTTGTTTTTATAACCATTCTGATAAGTTCATGGAGCCCCTGCATTTCATTTGGCAGACCAGGACCGGGAGAAATAATGATACCATCATATTTCTGCACTTCATCTTCCTTTATTGATGTAGGATGACTAACATCAACCACAGCCCCGGCTTCTTCAAACAAACGCACCAGATTCCATGTAAAGGAATCTTCGTTGTCAACGAGCAAAAGAGATAGAAATGTCTTCATAAACAGATGAGCAAAATTAATATTCATTTCTTTAACTTCGAATTATTGAATTGTAACTTGCTCTGTGTGGAAAATATTTCCAACTCAGATTAAGTCTAATGCTGTATTTTTGCAAAAAAAATTCAACACATTAACTCACTAAATTCCTGCATTTCTCTCATGAATCATATGGGATCCCACGAGAGATCCTTCTTTATGATGGCCGATTTTGAACTGATGAAACCAGTGGTAATTCCTCTGGAAAATCTTGCAGATCATGGTATTTCAATTCATTTTCCTCACTCGGAAAAAAAGAATCCGGTTCCTGCCCCAAATGCAGACACAAAAATAATACCGGTGCTCCCGGATTATTCAAGCTACAAAACAACCTTCGATCTGGTGATGAACCACCTCAAAAGAGGTGATAGCTATCTGCTGAATCTTACTCTTCCCGTTCCTGTTCGGTTTTCATGCTCTCTGGAAGAATTGTTTCATTGTGCTCATGCAAAGTATAAAATTCTGAAACGCGATGAATTTCTTGTCTTTTCCCCTGAAATCTTTATACAAATTGCAAATGACAGCATTTGTTCATTTCCCATGAAAGGAACAATAGATGCTGATATTCAGGATGCTGCAGATCTATTGCTAAACAATAAAAAAGAACTGGCTGAACACTATACCATTGTTGACCTTCTTCGGAATGATCTGAGCATCGTTTCAAAAAATGTGAAAGTAAAAAAATTCAGATACATTGATCATCTGCACACCAACAACAAACATTTGCTTCAGACCAGTTCAGAAATTTCAGGAACCCTATCTTCAGACTGGAGGTCAAGACTTGGAGATATCATTTTTTCGTTGTTGCCTGCCGGCTCTGTCAGCGGTGCTCCAAAAAAACGAACCTGTGAAATCATCAGAGAAGCTGAAGGCAGACTCAGGGGGTATTATACCGGTATCGCAGGTGTATTTGACGGAAATTCCTTTGATTCATGTGTGATGATCCGGTTTATCGAAAAGGTAGATAATGGATTTGTATATCATGCAGGTGGCGGAATTACAACACAAAGTGTTTGCCGTTCAGAATATCAGGAACTCATTGACAAAGTGTATGTGCCTGTTGTTTGAAACCATAAAAATTGAACATGGCAGGCCCTGGCACCTGCCCTGGCACCTGATGCGAATCAGAAAGTCACTTGAAGCTCTCTTTGGTTGCAGCGTACCCTTTATTCCTCCCTGCGAAAAAAACAATTACGGAATTTCGCCATTGCTTATCAAAGAAGAACTTGATATGTTTCAGCTGCCGATGGATATTCATAAGTGCAAACTCATCTATACTCTGGGAATTATCGACATTCAGATTGTCCCTTATGAAAGAAAATCCACTCAAACATTTCGCTTGATTGAATGCAATGATGTGGATTATAGATTCAAATTTCTTGATCGTGCCGATATTGAGGAATTATTTAACAAACGGGATGGAGCAGATGATATCATCATTGTGAAAAACGGATGTATTACTGATACTTCAATAGCCAATCTGGTGTTTTTCGATGGCAAACAATATCTCACACCTGACACACCGCTGCTTGAAGGAATCTGCAGAGCAAGACTCATATATGAAAAAAAAATAATCCCCGCTCCTGTGAAACCTGATGATCTGAAAAACTTTCTCTCATTTAAACCAATCAACGCAATGAGCAATGATGGTTTTGATGATATGATTAATATTGAAAATATTTTCCGGAATTAAAAACTTTAAAATCAGACAGGTTTTCAGAAATAAAATATTGACTTCCTCTCCGGAGGACATCTTATTAGGCTCAAGTATGGAAAAATGAATCGTGTTATAGTTGTATGAAAAACTGCCTGAAAATGACATAATAATTTATCTAAAAAAGAAATTAAAATCATGTAAACTATTTTGATTTAATTTTGCACAAAACTCCAGTGAACTATCACATTTAACCCACAAAGTTCCCCATGGACAACTACAGGCAATGCAACAGATGTGTAATGGACACTACTGATCCTGACATTGTTTTTGATGATAGTGGAAACTGCAATCACTGCAATAATTATTTTGAACGGATTGCACACAGAATTTACCAGGGAGAAGTCAGTGATAAACAACTTCAGGAGCTTACAAAATCCATCAAACATAAGGGCAAAGGAAAGCCCTATGATTGTGTGCTTGGAGTAAGCGGAGGAATTGACAGTAGCTATGCCGCGTACACACTTAAACAACTGGATATCAGAACCTTGCTTGTTCATTTGGACAATGGGTGGAATTCTGAAATTTCAGTAAAAAACATTAAATTTTTGGCTGAAAAATTGGGTTTTGATTATGAAAGCTATGTGCTTGATTGGGAAGAATTCAGGGATTTTCAGCTTGCTTTTTTCAAGGCATCAGTGCCCGAGCTAGAAACCCCCACTGATATTGCAATTCCGGCAATACTGCATAAAATTGCATCAAAGTATGGTATAAAATACATCATAAGTGGCGGAAATTTTGCAACCGAAGGAATCCTTCCCAAAACATGGCACTACAATGCCAAGGATCTAACCTATCTGAGACATATACAAAAAACATACGGAACAAGAAAAATAAAAAAATTTCCCTTGTTTGGCTGGTATAATGAATTATACTATAAGCTCTTCAAAGGCATCGTAATTGTGTATCTCCTGAATTATGTGCACTACAAAAAAGACAAGGCAATGCAGATACTTGAAAATGAACTGGGCTGGAAATACTATGGAGGCAAACATTACGAATCCAAATACACTGGTTTTGTGCAATCATATATTCTCCCGGAAAAATTTCACATAGATTACCGCCGCGCCACCTTGTCCACACAAATCTGTGCAGGAGAAGTGACCCGCGACCAAGCTCTTGAAATTCTCAAAGACCCACCCTTTAACCATGAAAAAATTCAGGAAGAAAAAGAATATATCTGCAAAAAACTACGCATCAGCACTGCAGAGTTTGATGACATCATGAAACAACCACCCCGATGGTACAGAGAACTTCCCAATGCTGAAAAAAAACTGGAGTTTATATACAACATTTACAGGAAATTATTCCGGAAACCAAATTACAGGTAATTCTTGCTTATAACACTGCTTATATGTTTCAAATTTTTATACCCTCAAAAATTATATTATTTTTGCAATACACAACATTTCTATGAACAACAATTTATTAAATGAAATTTCAGTAGTCATCCCCGTATATGGATGC
>CAYRXH010000011.1:0-45921 GCA_964428185.1 uncultured Bacteroidales bacterium | reverse complement strand
GAATGAATAAATATATATATTAATAAAACATATTTTAGGAATTTTTCTTTTGAAAAACTTTTATTGAACTTTTTAACTTTCATACAATAAGCAACTTAAAAAACCATGGATATTTTTTTTGGAAAAAAAATTCAAATGTTTTGATATGTAGGTATTGAAGTGCTAACTTTGTTATTGCGCAATAAAAAAATAAATTTATATGAGTATATGCCCCCAAATGAATTTGAATAGAATAGGAGTTTGCTCACGAAGATTTTTTATAACAATGTTTACATTGTTATTTGTTATTTTTTTCAATTATCAAAGTAATGCGGTTCCGGCTTATCATGGTATAATAATCTTTTCCCAACCTGATGGATCAACATTAAGGGTCAGGATGATGGGGGATGAACGTATAAGGTGGGCTGAGACGGAAGATTATTACACATTATTATTTAATACAGAAGGATTTCTTGTTTATGCAGCAAAAGATGAGAAAGGCGATCTAATTGCTACAGATGTTATTGCTCATGATATAGGGCAAAGAAATGCAAAAGAAAGAGCACTAATATCACAAACCCAGAAATCTTTAAGGTATAGTGATTATCAGGTTAAGATACTTACAGAACTTTTTGCTCAGCATGATAAAAGCGACAAAGCATTTGTGCCACTTGGAAATAAGAGGTTAATAATGATATTGGTTGCATATACTGACAGAGCATTTACACGAACTCAGGCAGAATTTAATAACTTGATGAATCAGCTTGGATATAATCTTGGAGGTGCCCAGGGAAGTGTGAAGGATTACTTTTTGGAAAATTCCTATGGTGCTTTCAATTTAACAACAGATGTAGTTGGTCCTTTTACCTTGTCTCAGAATATGGCGTATTATGGAGCAAATGTTGGCGGCTTTGATGTACGTCCTCGTGAAATGGTGACAGAGGCGGTGAATCTGGCAAATCCTATAGTGAATTTTGCTAACTATGATAACGATAGTGATGGCACTGTGGATGGAGTTTATGTTATTTATGCAGGCTATGGTGAAGAAGCAGGAGGGGGAGCAAATTGCATTTGGGCCCATGCATGGGCAATTCCAACCATTAACAGAGATGGAGTGAATATTAACAGATATTCTTGTTCTGCTGAGTTAAGAGGAAACACAGGGACAAATATTTCAACGATTGGTGTTATTTGTCATGAATTTGGACATATTTGTGGTGCACCTGATTATTATGATACTAACTATGGTACAGGAGGCCAGTACACTGGTACAGGGAACTGGGACTTGATGGCAGGAGGTTCTTGGAACGGTATCAATGCTGCTGGGGATTGTCCGGCTCATATAAACGGATATGAGAAATGGTTGTTCGGATGGGCAAATCCTGTATTGCTTAGTGTTCAGCAGCAGGTTACAATGTTAAACAGTGCATTTAATGATGATTTTTATTATTTTACCACAACTACTCCCGGTGAATTTTTTTATTGTGAAAACAGACAACTCACAGGATTTGACAGGGCAATACCCGGTCATGGTTTGATAATATATCATGTGGATGAGCCATTTATTGCTACTGCAGGCAATCTTATTAATGCCGGTTCTCACCAGGGAATGTATCCTGTTTGCGCTAATGCAGCAGGGAATCCACCTGCAGTGTATGGAACAATTAATGGAGGGGGCTGTCCTTATCCAGGAACAGGAAACAGGACTTCATTTACAGATATTTCGACACCGCATTCAAGATCTTGGGCTGGTGATAATACAGGAAAGCCTTTGACAAGTATTACTGAAAGTGCAGGAGTGATTTCCTTCTGCTTTATCTCATGTTCACCTGGTGATCCAATAAATCTGACAGCTTCGGCAATCAGCGATTCGCAAATTAACGTTACTTGGAATCTGAACTCTGCCAATGACCCTGTGCTCTTGGTTTATAACACAAGTCCTGTTTTCGGAGTCCCTGTCAATGGTACCACATACACTCCCGGACAAACTATTCCTGGTGGAGGAACAGTAATCTATTATGGAACAAATGTATCCTTCAGTCATTCAAGTTTAACTCCAAACACCCGATATTATTATAAGGCATTTTCTTCACTGGCTGGAAATAATTATACGCCAGGGGTTACTGCTGATGCGACAACATTTTGTTCTGCAATAACTTTGTTTCCATATAATCAGGGTTTTGAAAATGGAGGAACTATCCCTCCATGCTGGTCTCAGTCTGTTGTTTCCGGTGGCTTGAACTGGATGTTTAGAGCCGGCTCAGGTTCCGGATCTCCCGCTGTACCAAGAACAGGCTCATATAATGCCAATTTTTATGAAGGAGCTTATGGTACTGTGAATACTTCAAAACTCATTGCTCCGCGAATGAATATTTCAGCTTTAACAACTCCTCAGCTTGTATTTTGGTACACAAACAGATTTTGGTCTCCCGATCAGGATATATTAAGGATTTATTATAAAACTTCAGCAGCTGGTCCATGGACACTCCTGGCAACATACAATTCTGATGTTCCTGTTTGGTCACAGGTTTCAATTAATCTTCCAAATAAAAGCAGCGACTATTGGATTGCATTTGAAGCCACCGAAAACTATGCTTATGGCATTTGTATTGATGATGTGATTGTTCATGACGCAAGCTCTTTGCCTGTTGAAATCTCAAACTTTGATTATAGTTGTATAAATAATGACTTGTTTGTTGAATGGACTACATCTTCTGAAATTAACAGCGATTATTTTAGCGTACAGGGCAGCTATGATGGAAAGATATTTTTTTCAGAAGGTATTGTAAATGCTTCAGGAAATTCAAATACTGATATTTCCTATTCCTATATTATACAATCTTCTGATTATAATTTTGTGAGACTAACTCAGACAGACTATGATGGTGAAACATTTGTATATCAAACAGTGCCGGTATATTGCCAAAATTTCTCAAACTCTGTAGTTCAACTGAAACCTAATGTTATTAATGATTATTGTAGTTTGTTTTTTGATAATACAAGCGGAGTTTTTTCAATTGAATTATTTGATCATTACGGAAATTCTGCATCTCTTTTTGAAAACCTCTCTGTTTCAGGAATGTCGGAGCATAAAATAAATTTGAGTTTTCTCCCTTCAGGAGTTTATTATATAAAAGTTGTTGAAATCAATTCAGCAGATACTCAGGTTTTGAAATTGATAAAACTTTAATAGGTGGTGTGTTCTGAATTTTTAAAAGAACTTATATTTATAGATGAAAACATCAACAATTTTTGAACTGTCACCTTCAAAATTTCTATAATCTGTAATGATTTTCTTTTCTTTCAGAGAATTCCTGTTGTATTCAGTTTTTTCTTCTCTTACAATATAGCCATGTGAATCGAAATAATAAACCTTGCTGACAAGCCCTTTTGCAGTGTATGTGTATTTAATTCTTTTTGCAAAAGACCCATATTGATATTCAATGGTTTCAATGAGTTGGTTTTTACGGTTGTAGGCATTGGCAAGCATTTTCACTGTATCATTCCCGTAGACGCTCACTGATGAAATGATGTTTTTTGAGTCATCGAAACTGAAGAATTCCTGAGTTGGGAGACTGTCTTGAGATATAATCACTTTGGCTATACAGATCCCTGTTGAATCATAATGAAAATGAGTAGCGTTTTTAAGTTCATTTTTTAAATCGAAATGCATTTCAGAAAACAATCTGCCATGTTCATCGTATCTGAAAACGATGAGTCTTGAAATTTTATTTCCCGAAAAAAACCTGATACGCATAAGTTGGTCATTTTCATAAAAATACTCAACTGTTGATTTACTTTCGTCAGCTGAAGTAAATTGAGCAGCCCTAATCCTGTTGTCTATGTAAACATACTCTTCTTTCAGAATCTGAAGGCCGTCTGCAAACCTTACCCTTTCAACAATATTGCCATGGATATCAAGATACTCTATGGAACTCAGAGAATCGTTTTCAAATGTGTGGATCTCGCTAATCAGTTTTTCAGAACATGAAGTCTGAAAAGCCAGTTTGGAACAAATTAATAGGAATAAAACAAAACGAATTCTGATGATTTGGACGGGATTATTGTTCATAAGATAGAAATGCTTTTCAATGCTAAAGTACAATTTTTTTTTGAAATAAATCAGATGTAAATTTGCAAATGATTCGATGATATGATAAAACGTACTCTCATTGTTTTCTTTTTTACATTAGCCTTAGCATCCTGTTTTGCACAGAGCAAGGAGAAAAGAGTGAGCCTGAATATAAAACAGATGGCTTTGGGCGATGTTTTTAAAGAAATCACTAAACAGACCGGGATACCTGTATCCTATAGCGTGAGCCAGGTCCCTGTTGATGTAATGATAGATGTTAAAGTAAGGAATAAACCCGCTGAACAGGTTCTGTATGACATCTGCAAACCACTTGGTTTGAAAGTTACATTCGTAGAAAATCAATATGTCATTAAACCGGATAAACAGAACACCAATCCGCAACCTGACGGGAAAGGTGAGCAGCCAAAAGCAACAATAAGCGGATATGTTCAGGATGCCACTTCTCTTGAAGCAATTCCAGGTGCCACTGTTTATTCATCAGATTTGAGATATGGTACGACCACAAACGGGTATGGATTTTATTCCCTGACAATTCCACTTGGCAAATATCGGGTATTCTCTTCTTTCATGGGCTATAAAAATGACTCACTTGAATTATCTCTCACCGGAAATATCAGACATAATTTTACCATGATGATTGATGAAATCATGCTGAAACCCATTGAGATCACTGTTGTTGAAGACAGCAATAGTTTTGTTGTTGCCAATAAGCTTGGTGTTGATGAACCGTCGCCCTCAAAACTTGCCAAAATGCCTGTGTTTTTTTCTGAGCCTGATGTTATCAAGGCCATGCAATTTATCCCCGGAATTAAAAACACTGTGGATGGTTCTTCATATTATTACGTTCGGGGTGGTGAAAGAGATCAGAATCTTATACTTCTCGATGATGCGCCTTTGTTTAATCCATCCCATCTCTTTGGTTTTTTTACATGTATTAATCCAGAAACACTCACAGAAATAAAATTACATAAAAGTGACTTCCCTTCTTACGTGGGAGGAAAGCTGTCATCAGTTCTCGAACTGAGAACAAAGGAAGGTAATCGCAACAAGTTTGGAATGTCAGGAGAGTGGGGGCTACTCACTTCAAGGATATCCCTTGAAGGACCCATGTTCAAAAAGAAAAGCTCTTTTTATATTTCAGCACGATCATCACATATTCAGGCAATTGCCAAATCTCAGATGCCCAATCTTGTGAATTTCAGCTTTAGTGATTTGCATGTAAAGAATAATATTTTAATCAATTCAAAAAATCGGCTGTATTTTTCTTTCTTCGGGGGACAGGATAAATTTATTCAGAAGAACGGTGATGACAGAATGGGAATTCAGTGGGGCAATTTTCTTACATCAATCCGCTGGAACAAAATCTGGAACGAAAAGATATTTTCAAATACAATTTTATATGTGAGTATCTATTCGTATGATTTGTATCAATCCTATGAAAACGGAACCAGATGGAATTCTATGATTGCTACATCCGGATTGAAGAACGATTATACATTTTATGTGTCTCCCGAAGTGACACATCATTTCGGATTTCAGGCAAGTGGCAATAATTATAATCCGGGTATTGTGTTGACTAATCTTGAAACTTCGCCTTTTGACATTCCTCAGATTAAAAGCCTGACTACAGGTGAACTTAATCTTTATTTCAGTACTTCAAGGGAACTGAGCACTCTGTGGCAAATTCGATATGGGATTAGACTCACACGTTTTTCGAACCATGGTCCTGCACAATATTATTTATTTGATGAGAATTTTCAGTTAGAGGATTCAATAATTGTTGAAGATTATGGAAGATACAATGTGTTCAGGAGGTTGGATCCATCGTTCACAATGACAAGACTGTTCAGTGAGAATCAATCAGTGAAAATCAATTATTTCAGAGCACATCAATATCATCAAGTATTATCAAATTCAATCAGCCCATTCACTTCAATAGAAGTATGGTATCCAAGTACTCTGAATGTTTTGCCGCAGGTTTCAGATCAGTTTTCTGCAGGCTGGTTCAGATTTCTGCCTTCAGTTGATGTTAATGTAAGTTGTGAGGTTTTTTACAAATATATGCGGAATCAGTTTGATTATGAGAATCAGGCAAGTCTGTTTCTGAATCCCTATATTGAAAGTGAATTAAGATTCGGACATACCCATGCCGGAGGCTTTGAAATAATGTTGCGAAAGGAGACAGGACGATTGCAGGGTTGGGTAGGATATGCATTTACCAGAGCAGTGAGATTTACAGAAGGAGTAAATGACAACAGAACCTATCTTGCCTTGAGTGATCGCCCTGTTGACGTTTCAGTATTTCTGAGATGGCAGCCCGGACAGCGCTGGCTTTATACTCTCGGCATGATATACGCTACGGGGATGCCATATACTACTCCTACAGGATATTTCGATTATCAGGGGTATAAAGTGCCTGTGTATTCAAGAAAAAACAATTCCCGAATGCCCGATTATTTCCGAACGGATGTGTCTGCACAGTATATGCTAAACAAAAAGGAGAGAAAGTTTAAGCATTATCTGACTTTTTCAATATACAATATCACTGCAAGTAAGAATCCTGCACTCATTTATTTCAACAAAATTATTGATGAGGACGGAAAGTTTGTTGTACCATATGATTATGCAGCCGATAATTCACTTCAACCTTCCCAGATGATACTGCTCGGATTTATTCCCTCGTTTAAATATAATTTTCATTTCTGATATGAAATCTGTATTTAAATCATTTTTCTTTGTGAGTATTTCGTTACTAATGCTTGTGTCATGTGAAAAAATATTTGATTGGGACTATGAAGCTGTTGAGGAGACAATCCCCGTTGTTGAAGGAATTGTCACTAATGAAATGAAGAATCATTCTGTTAAGTTGAGTCTGGTAAGATCAGACCCTAATTCTCAACCGCTGATTTTTCAGGCCACAGATGTGAAAGTGATTATCGGTAATTCAGAATATCTATTTACAGAAAGTATTTCGGAACCAGGTTATTGGATATCTGATGATGCTTTTATGGGATATAGTGGTCAGGAAATACAACTGCAGTTTTCATTCAACGGGAAAACATATCTTGCTTCAGATGCGATGGTGCCTGTATCTCCAAGTGGTCGTCCGGTGTTTATTCCCAGCGAGGATGATTCCAGTCGCTTTTCATTGTTTGCATCATCCTCTATCTTGTATTCTCCTGAGCCTGCAATGTGGGAATTTATTATTCACTGGGAATTTTTGCCTGGTTATGAAACTGCACCAATAGATAGTTGTGTCGCAAGGATTTTTTATTATGATCTGAAAGTACTGGATCAGGGGCAGATTTTTGCACCTCTCCAACAAATTAAATACTTTCCTGAAGGTGCAGAAGTTTTCCTGACCAAGTATTCTCTCAGTGAGAATCATAGAGAGTTTCGCAGATCTCTGTTGCTTGAAACTGAATGGAGAGGTGGATTGATGGATGTGTCGCCCGGAATTATATTTACAAATGTTTCAGATGGTGGGGCAGGATATTTTGGTGCATGTTCTGTTGTAAGAGATACTTTCTTCATCACAGGAAACTAGTGTTTTTTTTATTCCTTTCTGATATTTTGTGAATAAAAAGATTGTAAACCACATAAAATCAATGATTTGTGGTGTAGTTATTTCCTTGGCACAGTAATTGAAATAACAATGAATAAATCAAAACATTAAAAGCGGAGGTTGCCATGTTACACAAAGAAAGTTTTTACTGGATCACATATCTGCTCACCTTAGCAGGAGTTTTAGGAACAATGTATTTTCTTGGATTGATATAATCCGACGCTTCAACTCAACATATAGTTCACCCGGACATTGGTCCGGGTTTTTTTATCTGACTTTGACCTTGAGACCAATCCCGTGTTTCACACCAACATTTACATATCCTCTTGTTTCAGGGACTGACATATATTTCATCATTGGAGTGACTTCGTAAAACAGATTCAGATCTTTCCAGAATTTTGAGTTTTTGGCTACTTTAAAATTTATACCCAGAGGAAGTTGAGCCCAGGCCAAAATATTCATGTCATTGCTGAATTTTTCAAAAGTGTTGTCCATGAGATCAAAATTTGAGAAGTAATATTCCTGATTTGTTCCCGCCTGGGAAAACACAATTGATTCTGTTGAGTAGAAATTAATTTCTGTTTGAGCATTGATTGACACACCGGCAGCTAAGCCAATTCCACCATAAAAGGACCATCTGGCATCGTCATCTGAATTATAGATCAGGGCCATATCCAGAAGAAAATTATCAGATCTGTAGTTTGCTGTAATATTTTTAGAATATGTGCTGTCAACATATATAGTGTAATTATCAGAAGAAGATGTGAGGGTGTCTACCCTGAAGGACTCATTTCTCCATTTGCTGTAGTTTGCTGAATTGTTTGTCTGATAGGTGAATCCGATCTGCAGCTGTGGGTTTGTTCTGTAACCGCTTCGTTCCTTATTAAGGAAATCAAGCCCAAGTTTTACAGTCAGAAAATTTCCGCTGCTGAAATCGTAAAAATACCCATTTTTGAAATCTGAAAAATCCTGCATGAGTAGTTCTGACTGTGGTGCCAATTTCTGAAAGTCTTCAAATGAAAACTCAAACCCTCCATTGTGTACGCCGCTGTATATATAAAAGTCACTTACCTGAATATTTTTCATTTCTGAGTTTTGCGCAATGATAGTAGCAGCAATAAATATCAGAGTGAAATTAAGAACGAATTTTTTCATAAGTTTTTGGTATTTAAGAATGTAATAGGAACGACTGAAAAACTCAAATATTGTATTTATGAAATAAGGGAAGGGAAGAAGAAAGTCAGATCAGTTCTATTTCAGAACGGATACCCGGAGCAATAAGATCAAGATAGTGGAACAAGCCTTTCAGAAGATTCTCATTTAATACATGAACCACATTATATTTCAGGTAGTATAATATTTCATCAACAGGGAGAATCTCTGGTTGACAATACTCAATACTGGCCAGAATATCTTTTACCCCATAAGCAAGTGCAGAATTGAATCCTTTGATAATTTCCGGATGCAAATTATTTTTTGTTATCCATACAGCAAACACAAATGGGAGACCTGTCATGGATTTCCATGCTTCTGACAGGTCATAGTGATACTTGAATGATTTCAACATTTTAAAAGATTTATCACCGATAGCAACGATTCCGTCATTTGGCCTGAGTTTAGGGGGGTATATGTCGGGATATCTGATAGCAGGGTTAATGTGCCAGTGATCACGGCAAAGAATTTCCACAAGTTTATTGGAAGTCACTGAATGAAGGTCGCAATATATGGTGCTGACATTTTCGATTGGGGTATTGGAAAGCAAAAACACAGACCCTACTTTTCCGTCAGCACCAATGCAATGAGGAGTAATAATATTACACTTGCCAAGAAGCGGTAATGAGCCGGTTGGCACCAGCGCAACATCTGCATCTCCATTTTGAAACTGTTGAAAACATTTCAAGGGATTGCCTAGACTAAGTTCAATCAATTCAGAAAATGCTGAGTTATCGATCCCATAAATAAATGGAACAGTATTCAGGTAAGATACAGCGACTACACGAATTTTGGCAATTCCTGCTTTCATTTTCGGAATTAACTGCTTTTTTTGGGTTGCCAGTAGCACATTTTGGGTGATTCAATCAGTCCTTCAGTCTTAAGGGTTTTCATTGCCTTATCAATTTCTTTCCTGTCGATGCCCGTAATTTTAGCCAGTTGACCTGCACTGACCGGTTTTGCTGCTTTTTTCATAGCATCCAGAATGATTTTGCTTGTTTCCATATTTTTTGAATTAAGATTTCATATTTATACTAAGGTAATTACTGAGTTGATCTGATGATATTCGTATTTGTTTCATACTGTCGCGGTGCCGAACAGTAACAGTTGAGTTTTCGAGGGTTTCGTTGTCAACGGTAATGCAGAATGGTGTTCCGATGGCATCCTGTCTGCGGTATCGTCTTCCAATGGTGTCCTTTTCATCATACTGCATCACAAAAGAATATTTCAGTTCATTAAAGATTTTTTCTGCTGCTTCAGCCATTCCGTCTTTTCTGACCAGTGGAAGAATGGCAGCTTTGACAGGAGCCAAAAATGGAGCAAAACGAAGAACTACTCTTGTGCTGCCGTCATCAAGAACTTCCACAGTATATGCATTGCTGAGGGTGGCAAGAAATGTTCTGTCAAGCCCGATTGAGGTTTCAATGACATAGGGAATATAACTTTCATTCAGTTCCGGATCATAGTAGCGGAGTTTCTTCCCTGAGAATTTTTCGTGTGCTGCAAGATCAAAGTCAGTTCTTGAATGAATTCCTTCAAGTTCTTTAAATCCAAAGGGAAATTCGAATTCAACATCACAGGCAGCATTGGCATAATGTGCAAGCTTTTCGTGATCATGCCATCTCAGTTTGCTACCTGGAAAACCCATCGCAAGATGCCAGTTCATTCTCTTTTCCTTCCAGTATTCATACCATTGAAGTTCTTCTCCAGGTTTGACAAAAAACTGCATTTCCATCTGTTCAAATTCCCTCATCCGGAAAATAAATTGCCGGGCAACAATTTCATTTCTGAAAGCTTTACCTGTTTGTGCAATCCCAAAAGGAATTTTCATTCTGCTGGTTTTCAGTACATTGGAAAAATTCACAAATATTCCCTGTGCAGTCTCCGGCCTCAGATACACAACCGATGAAGTTTCATCTCCTCCACTGGAGCCGAATTGAGTAGCAAACATGAGATTGAACTGTCTTACATCTGTCCAGTTTTTCGAACCACTTACAGGACAAACTATCTCAAGTTCCTCGATTAGTTTCCTGATGTCTTTCAGATCTCCGCTGTTCAGCCCTTCATTCATCCTTGCAGTTACACTCTCAATGCGTTGTTTCAGTTCAGTGACTCGTGGATTGGTTTTTTGAAATAATTCTGCATCAAAACTATCGCCGAAGCGTTTTGCTGCTTTTTCTACTTCCTTGTTGATTTTCTGTTCCTGCTTCTGAATATAATCCTCAATCAGGACATCTGCCCTGTATCGCTTTTTTGAATCTTTGTTGTCAATCATCGGATCATTGAATGCATCCACATGACCTGAAGCTTTCCAGATTGTGGGATGCATAAAAATTGCAGAATCTATCCCCACAATATTATCATTGTGATGAACCATGTTTTGCCACCAGAAATTTCTGATATTGTTTTTTAGCTCAACACCGTAATGTCCGTAATCATACACAGCTGAAAGTCCGTCGTATATTTCACTTGACTGAAATACAAATCCATATTCTTTTGAGTGGGAAATCAATTCCCTGAAAAAATCTTCACCTGTTTTTTGCATAGTTATAATAATGTATGGTCAATAGAGATATTGAGAATCAATGCTGCAAAATTAATAAATAATCAGGATGGACAGGTGATTTGCTATCTGCTGATAATTAATTTTGTCCGGTAGGAAATATTGTTGTCAGAGAAAATTTCACAGATATATATTCCTTGTGGTAGCATGCTTATGTCAGCTTTTCCGTTTACTTGAACCGGACATTCACTGACCTGTCCGTTTGAAGAGTACATCCTGATATGGGAAACCTTGATATGTGAAGGTGAAGTAATTGTAATGAAATCTGAAGCTACAGTTGGATAGATACTGAAAGTGATTTGCTCTTCATTTTGACTTATGTCAAGAGTTGTGAGTTGATGTTTTTTAAAAAATTCCCAGATAAGAATTGTGTAAGTAGTATCATTCATAGGCTGATAGAGCCAAACATGATCTGCACTGTCAGCTCTGTAGAATTCAACGTTGCTGTTTTGAATCCCGTTAGGATATTCAAAGTGAGTGATAACAATACCATCTCCCGGAACATTGTCGGGTAGGAGAGTACTGTCTGGGGGTGTTTGACACTGATTCCATGTGGCCCACCAGGTGACAAGATCAGGGGTATCCATTCCGAAATTATTTCCTGTATAATACACAGTGCCGTCTGCAGTTCCATGAAAATGGCAAAAAGGAACAGATCTCCACGGCTGACAGTTGGTAATCATATTTCCTCTGGTTCCTGCAACAGATGCGATGGCTGCTATACGGTCTGAAAGTTCACAGGCAATTCGGTTTGCCATAAATCCACCCATGGAAAATCCTGTAACATAAATTCTTGTTGGGTCAATATTGTATTCATCAGAAAGTGTATCAATGAGGGCACTGATGAAAGAAACGTCATCATATTGGCTGTTTATCTGAATCCCATAATATTGCACGCCTGCATTCCATGCAGTACCTACAAAACCTGACATCCCCTGAGGGTAAACTGTAATAAAATTGCCAATTTCTCCCAATGTTTGAAATCCCGTAACATTAAAATTTGTAATTGTATCTCCCAGTCCATGAAGCGCGATTACCAGCGGGACTGGCTGTAATCCTGTATAGGAAGAAGGGATAAATTCCATATAAACTCTGGATACAGAGTTATGCTCAATACTCTTAATGGTTTGAGCAGAGTTATGTAACTGGGAAAAAATCAAAACACCCAGAAACAATCTGAACATAGTTGTTTTCATATTAAAAGATTTGAATATCGGATTAGAATTTGGGAACAGCAATCATGCCTCTGGGGATCTTGTAATAGATAGTCAGAGTTGCAAACATGTATGCGTCTTTGTCTGTAGGATCACCTCGTTGCTCGCCGGCCATGGTTTGCGTAGGAATCAGTTCAAGGCTGGGATCAGCAAAATAGGCAGCAATTTCGCCTTTTTCTTCAAGAATCTCATCGTTGTCGAAATAGGTGGTGCTTGTATCATCAAGATAATCAGAGAAGGTTTTCCTTATACCATATTCAAGACCAAGTGACCATTCTCTGCTGATTGCATACTTGAAACCAACACCAAAAGGAATGACCACATGAATTCTGCTGTAGGGCTTTCTAGTTTCCACGAGTCCCTGGCCTTCAGTACTGAGCGGTCTCAGATTATACCATCTGCCGTCAAGATACTGACCCTGGGGGTTCACAAAAGAAACTCCGAATCCTGTAAAAATATAAGATTCTACATTGATATGCCTCCATCCCCTGACGCCACGGAGTTTATATCTGTGTCCTTCACGCATACGGCTGGTGAGAAATTCATATTGACCTGAAAGTTCAATAACAGGAGCTCTGAAATTGATGTTTCTGTTGTAGCGTATATCATTTGTGGAGAACTGATCATCACCTCTGATATATCCAAAAGCAAGAGTGCCCTTAACACAGGATTCTTTGGTCAGGCGGTATCTGTATCCAAAACTTCCAACAGGTCTGGTTGCAGGCCAGTCAAGGTCGCGCATACTGAATGGCTCACTGCCGATTTTTTCAGTACCTCCCAGATCGCCAAGAAAATTGGTTGCGCCAATTGAAAAAACAAATTCTTTTCTGTCACGACGCCACATTTGTGCATTTGCAACATCGAAATAAAATGTTAAAATTATAATAATCAGGGGTAAATATTTTCTCATAGCAACTCTGATTGATAGTACAAATTTACTATTTTTTTTTGAAATAGGTTACATTATTTTATAAAAATGTGAAAAAAAAACACAAAAAGTTAATTTCTTTTGTCAGAACCCCATTGAAGTTTGTCTCTGATTATGTGAAAAAAAGAATCACCGGGTAATGTCACAAGATGAACCTGAAAAGATTCTTTTTCAATTTCAATAATGCTTCCGGTTTTGATACTCATCGTTCGAGAATCAAGTGTCAGGTGAAAATAACTGCTTCTTCCATCAATTTCTAGTTTAATTATGGAATGATCGGGAAAGACAATGGGGCGAACAGAGAGATTATGTGGTGCTATGGGATTAATAATGAAATTCTGAGAATCAGGAGTCAAAATTGGTCCTGAACATGAAAGCGAATAGGCTGTTGATCCTGTGGGTGTGGTCACAATCAATCCATCCGCCCAGTATGAATTCAGACGAATATCATTGATTTGGGCATGAACTACAATCATTGAGTTGCTGTCTCTTTTAGAAACAGTAATATCATTCATGGCAAATGAAGGCTCAGGAATTGAGTGTCCACTGATTGATGTGACCTTTAACAGTGTGCGCTTTGAAATAGTAAAATTATTATTGAATACTGCAGTTATAGCAGGCTGAATATCAGACACACCCACACTAGACAGGAAACCGAGTCTTCCTATGTTGATCCCAAGAACAGGAATTTCAGAGTCTTTTACGTAAGTGACGCATTCCAGCAAGGTTCCGTCACCACCCAGACTGATGATCATATCAGTACATTTCTTCAAATCTTCAGTGCTGGAAAATGTACCTGCAAGATTTGGAATTCGGAAGACCTTTTCAATATTCTTGTGCAATTCTTTATACAACAAGACTTTTCCTCCTTCCTGATCAATGTGTGAAATGATTTTTTGCAGATATTGTCTGTGTTCTGGACTGAATTTCCTTGAAAATATTGCAATTGTTTGCATAGAATTTATATTGGTGCAGTAAACTGAATTGCAAAGCTAAACTGATTTTCTGAATTTCGTGAAATTTCAATTCTGTATGCTTTGTCATAATAGGTAACCAGATCAACTCCAATTCCATAACCAAAAAGTATGCGATTGCTGAGTGAATTCAGGCTTGCAGTATATTCATTGCTGATATAACCGCAATCTGAAAAAACATTTGCATACACTCTGAATGGAATGGTATTGAACTTTTCGGTTTTTATGAATTTAAGCCGGATAATTTTTTCAGGAATAATGTTGTATTTAAGATTGTTTTTAAGTAAAAAATAATGTTCACCATCAATGACATAACTCTCATATCCCCTGACATATTCATTGGCAAATCCAAGACCTTTGCTGAAATAATAGGAATTATATCCGTCAAGTCTCAATCTGCCGCTGAATCCGGTTGCAAAATACAATCGTTCATCAAGTTGCCAGTATTTTCGCAAGGAAGTATGAATTGTTACAAGGGAAAAATCTTCCGTTTTTAATATTCCGAGACCTTTCTTTGTTATCTCACAATCAGCAAAATAGCCTTCAAGGGGATAATGGATATAGTCTCTGTAATCAAGCTTGAAGAGAAGGGAAATTGTAAAAAATTTCATGGTTTCAGAGGCAGGCTCAGTAAAGTTTGGATTCAGAGAAAATAAAGTGTCTGAAAATGAATAATGATTATATTGTCCGTATATCCTGAAAGATTTTCTGATGCCGAAACGTTTTGTCAGACTGAAATGGAGATATCTGTTCTCAATGGCAAAATCATCTTCAAGTTTTAAAAGTTGTTGTTCATGATTCACTGTTTGCCAGAAAATATTATGAACTCTTGCATAACTGGCAGTAAAGCCGATTCCGATACTTTTTGACTTGTCAATTCCGGGATTGGTGTATTTCAGACTGATCAGATCATTAAAGCCGGTTTTAAAGCCTACTGTAATTTGTTCACGCCTGCCTCTGAAATTTTCTCTGACCAGCATCATGCCGTAACTTATTCTTGATAAATCTTTTCGCTGTAGCCAGTCATTAAAATTGCGTTCTTCAAAATAAGCAAAGGGCACAGGCCATGTGTACCAGCGCTCAGTACAACTGATAATGACTTTGACAGGAATAATTTCACTGATTGTTCCTGTGAGAGAATCTCTTTCATACGTGATATTCACAAAATTGAACAAAGAAATATTCATCAGATTATCTTCAGATGCTGCAATGTTTTTTTGAAAAGTGATGTTATCAATTGTGTCGTTTATAGAAAATTCAAGTTCTCGAAGTATTACTTTTTCTTTAGTGGCTTTATTCCCCTGTATTTCAATGGATTGAATATGATACAATTGAGTTTGAGACTGTCCGCAACAGATGGAATTCAGTAGCCGGATTTTTGCCAGAAGCAGAATTATCAAAAAATATTTGTATTTCAGCAGTTTATTCATCTCAGATATTGAGGTAGTTCATCAGTGAATCATATCTGTCTCTGAGGTAATTTCTCATTTCATCCTCTCCGTATGATCCGGTGATGATATAATCGTATCTTGTGAGAGTTTGAATGATTGCAGAGATGTCAATTTTGTCCAGTTTCATCGTCAGGAGTACTTTTGTAGAGTCAGGAAAAGTTGTTAGTCCCATATTCAATATTTTTCCTTCGTTAGTTTCAATAATCTGGGCAATTTCTGATAATGAAAAGTCTTGGCTATTTAGCTCAAGTTCAATGATTCCTCCGGGATTGTTGATTGACAAATGATTGCCAAAATGATCCACAAGTCCTAGCGGATCCAGATATCCAATATACACATTTTTGCTGTCAATGACTGGGACAAGTGAAAGTTTCATGTCGCAGACCAACCTGACTGCATCAAAAATGTGGTTCTCTATCCGGACAAATGCATTGGTCAGAGAAAGTTTGTATGTTCCAATGGGATCATCCATAATGTTGTTAAACAGGTCTGTTTCGCTTATTACACCAAGAAAGTCCTGATTATTGACAATAGGGAGATGACTCAGTCTGGTTTCATCCATTGCAGCAAGGACCTGATTCCCGCTGAAGGAAGTCATGACAGGTGTAATGATGTTTTTTATCAGATGTCTCGGAATCATTATTTTTTTGCCAAACGTACAATTTTTTTTTGAAATGGGGCCAAACATTCGAGCATGGTTTTTCAATCTAAGTAAACCCAGATTTATTTTTTTGTAATTTTGAAAAAAAATCATGATCAGGCTGAGTGTAAATATTAACAAGGTTGCCACCTTGCGAAATGCAAGGGGTGGGAATGTGCCGGATGTTCTGAAATGTGCAATTGATTGTGAACGTTTCGGAGCACATGGAATCACTGTGCATCCGAGACCAGATGAAAGACACATCAGGTATAGTGATGTTCGTCAACTGAAAAAGTTGGTAACCACAGAATTTAATATTGAAGGATATCCTTCGGATTCATTTATTGATCTGGTTTTAGAAGTCAGGCCAGATCAGGTGACACTTGTCCCCGATCCACCTGATGTCATTACTTCCAATGCAGGATGGGATACTATTGCAAATCACGATTTTTTGAGTCAGGTTATTACCCGGTTCAGGACAGCAGGGATACGATCATCAGTATTTGTTGAAACAAATCCAGAAATGATACAGGGTGCAAAGGCTACAGGCGTTGACAGAATTGAACTTTACACTGAACCATATGCAGCAATGTTTCTTAATGATCCACTGAAGGCAGTTTCTCCGTATGTAAGCGCTGCTGAAGTAGCACTCCGGTGTGGCCTCGGCATCAATGCAGGTCATGATCTTAATCTGGAGAATTTAAAGTTT
This sequence comes from uncultured Bacteroidales bacterium, assembly GCA_964428185.1. Lineage (GTDB taxonomy): Bacteria > Bacteroidota > Bacteroidia > Bacteroidales > DTU049 > CAYMAZ01. The sequence continues at coordinate 28,593 of CAYRXH010000011.1, read as the reverse complement.
TTTGCTGAAAAGGTTCCTGGATTGCTTGAAGTATCAATCGGGCATGCTCTCATTTCTGATGCACTCTATCTGGGGCTTGAAAATACTATTCAGATGTATCTTAGACAGCTCATGCCATGAAATTATTTTTCAGGGAATTTGGCGAAGGCAAGCCCATGATTATTCTTCATGGATTATTCGGATTGTCGGACAATTGGGTGCCACTGGCAAGAACTTTTGCCGATTCACTGAACATGAAAGTATATGTTCCCGATCAAAGAAATCACGGGATGTCTGCACATCATCCTGTATTTAATTATCATGCACTTGTTGATGATCTGGCTGAGTTTTATGATGAACATGATATTACAAGTGCTATATTGCTTGGTCATTCAATGGGTGGGAAAGTGGCAATGCATTTTGCACTTGATTACCCCGCTAATGTTGAAGGACTTATTGTTGCAGATATCAGCCCGGTAACTTATCAGACACACAGACATGCGTTTTTGCTTGAAGTGATGTCTGAAATTTATTTTGAGAATTTCAGGTCAAGAAAGGAAATAGAATCTGAAATGATGAAAAAAGTACCTGATAAAAGACTTGTTAACTTTATGATGAAAAATATCAGGACTATCAGTCGTGATAAGTTAGCCTGGAAAATGAATATTGAATCGCTGAAACTGAATCTTGAAGAAGTTTTTAAGTTTGAACCTTCTGGGCGAAATTTTGCAAAACCTGTCCTTTGGCTGAAGGGTGAATTGTCAGATTATATTCAGCAACACCACCATCATGAGATGTTTTCTTTGTTCCCCTCAACTGATCTTAAAATTATTGAAAATGCAACACACTGGCTGCATTCCGATCAGCCTGTTCTCATAGCCAGTACAATAACTGAATGGTTGTTACATCAAAGAAAAATTCAATAAAAGGTTAAAAATTTGCTTTCTGATTCTCGATAAGACAAGCATCTCCATAACTTAAAAACCGATAATTGTTATTTAAAGCGTGATTATAAATGTCTTTCCATGATTCTCCTGTCATAGAAGCAACAATAAGGAGTAGAGTGCTGTTGGGTTGATGAAAATTTGTAATTAGAAAATCAGTTGTTTCACATGTATAATCGGGAGTTATCATCAATTGTGTTGATCCTGAAAATTTTGTGATACCTTTAATGGCAGATGATTCAAGAATTCTTTGCCAAGCTTCAGTGCGTTTCATTTTCTTTTCAATTTCTTGATGGTCCCATTGTTCAATACGTATGTTTTCAGGATCTGACAGTTTGTTGGGAAAATGTGCCGCAATATAAAGACTTTCAAGAGTTCGGAGAGTTGTTGTACCAACACTGATTAATGGATTGTTGTTGGCAAAAAGATCATGGATTGTATCAATTGAAACAGAGAATTTTTCAGAATGCATTGAATGTTTATAAAAATTGTCTGATTTCATTGGCTGAAAGGTTCCAAGACCAACATGAAGATTGACATCAGAAATGATTACTCCTCTTTCAATCAGCTTTTGATCAAGTTCAGGTGTAAAATGCAAACCTGCCGTGGGAGCTGCAACTGATCCGTATTCAGTTGCATACGTTGTCTGGTATCTTTCAGCATCATCTTCATTAGATTCACGCTTAATATAGGGTGGAAGTGGAGATGTTCCGAAAATATCAAGGATTTCATGGAAACTTAGTTCAGGGCAATCCCATGAAAAATGAACTAATGCATAATCTTCAACCCGCTTCTGAATACGGGATGTTAAGGTAACTGTTTGTTTTTGAAAATCTTTTGTAGACTGAAATATTTCTCCTGTTCTGATTCTTTTCATGTTTCTTATCAGACATTTGACATCTGAACTACCTTTTGCAGTAGAGAATGATTCCAAACAGAAAAATTCATATTTCCCGCCCGATAATCTTTGAAGAAATAGTCTGGCTTTAATGACTTTGGTGATATTGCGAACCAGATGGCAATGGGGCGGCAAAAGATGTGGAAGGTCAGAAAAGAAGTTATCACTGATAGAATTATTTCTCCAGACAAGAAGTTTTGACTCCGTTCTTCCTGAAACAGGAATCAAAGCTATTTTTTCAGATGGAAGATTGTAAAAATATGAACTGCTCATAACTTTTTAATTGAATCCGGCAAAATTAGCAGTTTCTTTTGATTTCTCATTCTGTAAAAAAAACTTAAATTTTATCAAATTGAGTATTCATTGAAACTATTTTTATAGATTTGCAGTCTATAATCATAAAAATAAAAAAATCTTATGAAAAAAATTAAATTTTTAGTAGCAACTTTATTTATAGTTGCATTTGTAACCGGACTGAATGCTCAGGTTACTCGTTCATCAATGATGAACTCCAAAACCCAATCTGAAGTTGCAGGTATTCATGGCAATTTCATGCCCGTTGACAAAGCGTATGGCTGTGGTCCGGGTGCTTTAATTTCTTCATATCCTGATCCAGGAAATAATGCTCATACATCATGTTCTGAAGCTAATTATGTGGTATATCAGTCATTTTCAGGAGTTGGTGCAGATATTACCGGACTGACGGTATGGGGGCTGCAATTATGGCATAATGGATCATCTTGGCAAACCTGTGTTTCAAACCCAATGCCTCTGACAATCACATTCTATCAGGATAATGCTGGTGCACCGGGTACACAGGTGTATACTGAGAATGTTAACCTTGTTCCTGTCAATTCAGGGGAGACACTTCTGGGATATACTGTCTGGGAATTTAACTATATCCCTACTACTCCGGTTTCACTGGCAAATGGGTGGTTTTCTGTTCAGGCAACAGGAACAGGATGCTGGATTCTGCTAATTACAAATGAGAATGCATCTGCACACGGAGCAGCTATCCAGTTTGACGGTACTACCAATACTCCGTTAGCTTATCCCATCGGATTCTGCCTTGATGTTGATGCAGGCTCTTGTCCATTCCCTCATACACTTGCTGTCAGTAATGTTACCATGACAACTGCCGATTTTTCATGGGTTGAAGCCGGAACGGCATCCGCATGGGATATTGAAATAGGTACTGCAGGCTTCACTCCAACTGGAGTGCCCACTTATGCTGGTGTTACAACCAACCCCTATCAATTGACAGGACTTACACTCGGCACTTCTTATGATGTCTATGTGAGGGCATTTTGTAATCCTGATTCCAGTATTTGGGTTGGACCTCTGACTTTCTCAACTCCAAACTGTGATCCTGCTGATCAATGTATCTATACATTTGAAATGAGTGATAGCTGGGGAGATGGTTGGAATGGTGCATCTGTTGAAATTATTGAAAATGGGGTTCAGATTGCAAGTATAACTATCCTTAATGGATCTGCTGCTTCTGAATCCATCGCACTTTGTGATGGAGCCACTGTTCAGCTTTCATGGACTTCTGGATCTTATGATGAAGAATGCGGATTGAATGTGTTAAATCCTGACCTTGTCGCGATTTATAGTTTTACTGAAGGAAATGCACCTGCTGCAGGTTTATTCCATACTTTTACAGTTGCTTGTCCTGCATGTCCTGCTCCAACCGCGCTGAATGTTCAAAACATTACGCTGACATCCGCTGATCTTGCCTGGACAGCAGGTGGCGCTGAAACCTCATGGAATCTTGAATGGGGACCCTATGGCTTTACTCCCGGATCAGGAACACTGGTATCTGCTACTACAAATAATCCATATTCATTAAGTGGGTTAACTGCTGCTACTCAATACAGTTTTTATGTTCAGGCTATATGTGCCACAGAAAACAGTACATGGGTCGGACCATTTACATTTGCAACTGAATGCCCACCTCATACTACATTCCCATGGTCTGAAGGTTTTGAAAGCGCTGCATTTCCACCGCTTTGCTGGAAAAGCTATGATATGGACGGTGATGGACATTTCTGGGATTTCAGAAATGACCCAACAAACTGGACAACCCATTCAGGAGATTATGTTGCTGTTTCTGCTTCATGGATCAGTGATCCCCTCACTCCTGACAACTGGCTGATTACTCCTCAGTTTACTATTGATGCAGCTGATTATGTACTCAGCTTATGGTATGCTGCTCAGGATCCTGCATATCCTGCCGATAAATTCTCAGTTCTTATTTCTACTGCAAGTGCCGACACGGCAGATTTTGATGAAGTATTCACTACGGTAATCTCATCTGATATTTATACTGAAGTTGCTCTTCCTTTGGCTGCATACAATGGTCAGAATATTTATATAGCAATCAGACACTGGGATTGCACAGATATGTTTTTTATGAAGTTAGATGATGTTTCAATTACCAATTCTGCCGGGCTTAATATTTCTGTAATTCCTTCAATGAATGTATATCCCAACCCAAGCACAGATATCGTTTATATTTCTGAAAAAGCAAATGTTGAGATATTTACTATTGACGGGCAACTTGTTGGAAGCTATAGCGATACATACAAAATTGACGTAACAGGGCTGAATGCCGGTTTGTATATTTTTAAAGTATATACTCAGGGTAAAGTTCATTCAGCAAAAGTCAATGTTGTACGGTAACAAATTGGCTTGAATACACGAAAAAAAGGCTGTCTCGTTAATGACAGCCTTTTTTTTATTTTTGCACCAATGAAAATCAGTTTATTGATTGAATGGTATAGAAAGCATGCCCATGACCTTACCTGGAGAAAAATCCCGAGCAATACAGGGTATTGATTTCAGAAATAATTCTTCAGCAGACTCAGATGAGTAGAGGTGTTCAATACTATATTTATAGATAAATTCCCTGATGTTTATACATTGAGCAGAGCTGATGAACATGATGTCCTGTATCTTTGACAGGGGCTTGGTTATTACATCAGAGCAAGTAATATACTGTTGGCAGCAAGAGAATTAGTTGAAAAGTATCATGGGCAATTCCATCTGATCCTGAAGAATTGAAAATGATACGATGAGTGGGAGAGTATACATCGTCTGCAATTGCTTCTATTGCCTTTAATAGGAAAACAGCCGTTGTTGATGAGAATGTTATCAGGGTTATTTCCAGATTGTTCAAAATAGGAAAACTATTTAATGAATCTGCAACATTCCGGGAAATTAAAGAGTATGCTTTACTCCTTATGGACAAACATCATCCTACAGTTTTTAATCAGGCGATAATGGAGCTGGGTGCATTTTTCTGTAAACTCCATCATCCCAATTGCTGTATTGCCCATTGTTTATTGATTGTCGGGCATATCAGACCAATGAGAAAGAAAAGTATCCTTTGAAAAGAAAAAATGTAATAAGAATCGCAAGGTATTTCCATTATTTTCAGATTAAAGGAGCGGATGTAAGATTCTTTGTGCAGCAAAAAAAGGGGGATGATATCTGGAAACATTTATGGAAATTTCCACTGATTGAAGCGCAATCTTCCAGACTTATGAAGAGATGTGAAATTGAGAAACTAATTCAAGCATTTAATCATTCAGTGATTTCAATTGGTGTTAAAGGTAAAATAACCCATAAACTTTCTCATCTGGATAATCATGCAGTTTTTTTACAGAGTTGAAATGAGTGTGCCACTTTAAGAGAAGAAAGAAATGAATATTATTGAGCCAAAGCAACTTGAGAATTATCCGTTTCATAATCTGATGGCATAAGGATTAAAAAATAATGAATCTTTGAAAATGTTGATTTGAAATTTGTTGTAATTATATTTAATTTTGTACTCTAATTTTAAAAAAATATGAGAGGTTTAAACAAAGTTATTTTAATCGGGAATATCGGTAAGGACCCTGACTATAAAGAGGATTTAAAACGGGCATCATTTCCCCTGGCCACCACCGAGTCGTACAATGATAAAAACGGGCAAAGGGTGGATATGACAGAATGGCATAATATCGTGGTGTGGGGTAATCTTGCGGAGATTGCAAATAAATATCTGAAGAAAGGAGCACCACTTTATATTGAAGGTCGCATCAAAACAAGGAGTTATGAGGATCAAGGAATGAAGAAATACATCACTGAAATCAGAGCTGATAATTTTATTATGCTGGGTGGAAACAGACGCGATGAAGAAGGTGATTTCGGACAACAACATAACCAGTCACAAACTCCAACAACAGCAGAACTTCCTCCAATACCAGCTCCCGATGATGATCTGCCGTTTTAGTGATTAATTAATATCATAAACATTGGACACTTCAATTTCCGAGAAATTATCTTCCTGCATGTTGTTTTTTAGTACTTCTGGATTTACTGCCTGGAATAAGTTCCTGTTGTTTGCCGGGATTATTCTGATTGTTCTGATTATTCTGAAAATCGGACAGCAAATAATTTCAAATATACTTGATTCAGAAGAAGAAAATTCTTCCGTTTTTCCGATTCTGAAGCCTTCAAATGGTGATAGTAAAGACCTTGCGATGCATGTTTCAGATGTTTTTCTCAGTGTGTTGCTTTCATCTGTCTTTACTGCAGCCAATATTTATCTGTTTTCTGTTGAACTGAGTGATCAGTCATTGTATCTTTTGTTTATACTAGCCATTTTCTCAGGCCTTATCATTACTGCGGCTTTTGATTTTATCGCTAGTCTGTTTTCAGCATCTGTAGTTCGTAATGCCAAAAGACCAATGATCTTTGTGTGGTTTTTTATGGTGATAATTATTCTCAGTTATCCTTTCAGGAAATTACTTGAAAGAGGAATACGGCAGGAAAAGTTCATGAAAAGAAATACGCTGACATTCAGTGATCTTTCAGAAGTGATTGAACATTCTGAAGCAAAACCTGAAGAAGAACAGGAAAAAGAACTTATGAAAGGTGTACTTAATTTCTCTGATCTTGAAGTGAAAGAAGTAATGAGGTCAAGGGTTGATGTGGTTTCATTCACTACTGCCACTCCTTTTACGCAAGTAATTAGTGGAATTATTGAATCAGGATACAGCAGGTTTCCTATTTGCGGTGAAAGTCTGGATCATATTCTGGGTATTCTTCACATAAAGGATGTTTTGCCATTTATTACTCAGGATGATGAATTCACATGGTATGAACATATCAGACCGGCCTTGTTTGTTCCAGAGAATTTAAAAATCAATGAACTGCTCCGTGAATTTCAACTGAAAAAAACTCATATTGCTGTCATTGTGGACGAATATGGTGGAACTTCAGGAATTGTTACGCTTGAAGATATTATTGAGGAAATTGTTGGCGAAATTGATGATGAGTTTGATGAAGAAAATGATGGGATTATCTTTGAGAAAATTGCAGATAATGAGTATATGTTTGATGGGAAAACTTCTTTGAATGATTTTTGCAAAATTATTGCCTTCCCCTTTGATCATCTGGAATCGATTAAAGGAGATGCAGAAACACTTGCAGGACTATTGTTGAATATTGAAGGGAAATTTCCGGAACCTGGAAAAGCAATTTTATTCAAAACACTCCGTTTTAGTGTCGAAGCAATGGATAACCGAAGAATACAGAAGGTTAAAGTGAACTTGCTAACCGAAAATGCTGATGATAATGTCAAATAAAATCCTTTTGTTATTTTTCGTTCCTCTTTTGTTCCAGATGTGCGCCGGAAATGAAGAGTATTATGCTCCGAAACCAAGAGGTTATTTCAGAATTGACCTCCCTGAAAAGCAATATCAGCTGGCAGATACAATTTATCCTTTTAAATTTGAATATCCGGTATATGCAAGGATTGTAAACGATACTGCTGAAAGTATGGATGAATACTGGTTCAATATTGTTTTTCCTGAATTGCATGGAGCTCTGCATTTTAGCTATAAAAAGATAAAAAACAATCTGTATAATTATACTGAAGATACAAGAACATTTGTGTTTAAACATGTTCCAAAAGCAGAAGATATTACTGCTCAGGAAATCAAGTATCCAGAGAACAAGGTATTTGGACTGATATATACCATTGATGGAAACGAAGCAGCTTCGCCCATGCAGTTTTATATCACTGACAGCACATCACATTTTTTAAGGGGTGCAATGTATTTTTCACACAGTCCGAACAATGATTCTATCAGACCAGTCATTGATTTTCTTACAGAGGATGTGATGCACATGATTGAAACATTTCGTTGGAAATAAATAGAATTGCCTACGATCAATTATTCTACAATATATCCTTCAGCAAGAGGACCAAATACGAGGATAGAATCTTTATAGATCGAGTATCCTCCGAAAATTCCGAAACCGTTCACAATATTTGTATAAACCATAACCGGTTCAGAAAAAGGGCTGTCATTGGCTCGTTGGGCATTCATGGTCTTGATATACATGTACATATCCTTGGAGATACTAAGAAAATTCACATACAATATATTGGTGTCAGAAGGAAAATTATATAGTTCAAGATCAAAATCCATAAATTTTGTCTGTCCACTGAATGATTCGTCAGAGAATATTCCATAACCATCCATGACATATTCTTCAATCGCAGGTTCATCAGTTAAAAAATAGATGGAATAGATTTCAGAATTCTCTTCTGTCCATTGTTCCTTGATTGTGAAACCGATCATGTAGAAATTTTCAGTGTCAGCAGGATCATTGATTGAAAATCTGAATCTCAAATATTCATAGTAATCTCTCTGAACGCGACTCGTATCAAAAAATGATATACTTTGGATATCAGGCAAATAGGAATAAGCAGTGAGTGCCACTCCGTCTTTTGAGATTATTATTTTATGATTGGATCCGGGATTGGGAGTAAAACCTGTGAAACTATATATGCCTTGGTTTGTTTCTGTAAGCAGTCCAACAAAATTGTTATCTTCATAAAGCTCAACAGTTGCACCAGATAGCGGATTATATGGTGCGTCATCAAGAATGAATCTGCTCAATGTCAAATTTAGCGTGACATTTCCAGTGTCACTGTAGAGACAGTTTGCAACCATTTTTCTCCCGTTGTCAGGGATTTCCATGTCAATATACTTTTCACAGGAAGAAAGAAATATGACAACTGATATGATTATTAGGAATCTCATGGCTGTCAGAATTTAAATGAATATGAAAATGAAGGAATGATGGGGAAGAGACTTATTTGTTTCAGCTTGGTTCCAGGAGTACCTGTCTGATAATCATATTCGTTGCTGAAGAAAATCATGAAAGGATTCTTCCTGTTATAGACATTATAGATATTAAAGCTCCAGGTTCTTTCACCCCGTTTAAGTTTCTTGTGAAGATTTACTCCAAGGTCAAGCCTGTGATATGCAGGAGTTCTGAAACCGTTTCTGCCATCGTAATATTCAATACTCGAATAATATGATTCAAATGGATTGAATCCTGTTCCTGCATAAGTTTCAATTGGAAGCGACACTGCATTTCCTGTTCCGTAAACCCATACAAGACCGAAATCAATGTTGTCATTTAATTTGTGAGTAACTGCCAGACCGATATCATGTCTTCTGTCATATCGGTATGGGTAAGGTTTCCCAAAATTAAGATCTTCAAATTCCCTTGTAGCCCATGAAAGGGTGTAACCTATCCAACCGGTAGTATTCCCTTCATTTTTTCTGATTAATATTTCTGCACCATAGGCAAACCCTTTGCCTGCAACAATTTTATCCTGCCAGGTCTCGGAAGCATTGAAAAAATCAGCTCCTTCTTTATACTCGATCAGGTTTATCATGGATTTGTAAAACCCTTCAAAACTTATTTCGAACATGTTGTTGAGGTTATGAAAAACTCCTGCTGCATATTGCCATGATTGCATGGGTTTGATGCTGTCAGTGACAGGTAACCAAAGGTCAGTAGGCAGCCCTATACCACTGTTTGTTAGCAGAAGAATGTATTGTGTCATTTTTGATGCAGCAACTTTCACTGACCAATTCTCTTGAAGAATATACCTTGCATTAAATCTTGGTTGTATGGAGTGATATGTGGTACCATGCACAGTGAATAAACTGGCATGAACACCTGTGTTGAATTTCAGATTGGCATTCAGACTGAATTCATCTTCAGCATACACTGATGCTTCATGGGCGTAAACTTTTTTATTGCCATAGGTTGTTTCAAAGCTGAAACCCTCATCCTCTGAATCGTCATATTTATAAATTGTGCTTCCAGGAGAAAAAGTATGATAAATATCTGAAATACCAAGAAGAAGTCTGTGGTTGGGTGAAGCGATATATTCGAAATCCCCTTTGATAGCCCAGTCCTGAATGCCCGAGAAATACTTGAAAGATAAATCGGCAGTGTTTGTAACGCCTCCGGTGGTTTCTTTATTGATAAACTGTTCTCCAACATCAAACTGAAAACGGCTGAAGGTAGCAGTAACATTTGAAAACCACTTTTTATTATAAATGTGATTCCATCTCAGAGCTGTTGTAATATTTCCCCAATCCAGACCGGCTTTGCCAATACTTTCATAGTTTACATTATCATAATAATATTCTTCTTTGTATTTTATATAAGCACGGTCCTGTCCCACATACATGCTCAGAAATATTCTGTCTTTTTCTGAAAAAGAATAATTTAACTTCGTGTTCAGATCATAAAAATAATAGCCACCGGACGTGTTTTCTTCTAAAGCTTGGATGAAGGGCTGAACCAAAAGGTCAAGATATGTTCTTCTGGCAGAAACAATGAAACTGGATTTATTCTTTTTGACAGGTCCTTCAACTGTTAATTTGGAACTGATAAGGCCCACTGAAAATTCACCGTGTGTTTCTTTATTGTTTCCTTCCTTCATTCTGATATCCAATACAGAAGATAAGCGTCCTCCGTATCTTGCAGGGAATCCACCTTTGACTAGAGAGATATGCTGAATTGCATCTGGATTGAAAACCGAGAAGAATCCGAACAGATGATTTGCATTATAGACAGGCACACCATCAAGTAGAATCAGGTTCTGATCGGGTCCGCCACCACGCACATAAAGACCTGTTGTCCCCTCACCGCCTGACTGAACACCGGGAAACAGCTGAATTGCCTTTAATACATCTCTTTCCCCGAGAAAAACAGGGAGTGATTTGACAGTGTGAATAGGTATTTCAACGACACTCATCTGAGAGTTTTCAACCTGAGATTCACTTTGGGATGTGATGACCACTTCCTGAAGTGTGACTGAAGGTACAAGCGAAATTTTGAGAAGTGTATCTTTTTGCAGGTCAAATTCAAATTCAGCTGGTTGATAACCCACAAAGGAGCAAACAAGTTTTACCCGACCAGATGCAAGGGTCAGGGAATAATACCCATATTCATTTGCCACAATGCCTTGTTTGCTGTTTTGGTCAAATACAGTTGCTGCAATAAGACGTTCACCCGAGGATTCGTCTTCAATATAACCACTTATTGTATGTTTCTGCGATGTTCCGTTCGGGATGAAGAGAAGCATCATGCATATATATAAAAATAACTTCCCCAATAAAGCAGGGAAGTTATTGCAGCAAAAAATGCTTTTGTTCATACAGAATTATTCGATGCCTAATTTTTTCTTGACAAAGGGCATGATATCATCTGCATCATCAAAATAGAGAACGGTTCCTGTCGAAGTATCAAGAATATACGTGTATCCTTTTTCTTTTGCTACTTCATTGATAGCATCCTGAGCACGCTTCAAGAGGGGAGCAATGAGTTCGGCTTCTTTATTCTGAAGATCTTCCTGTGCAACCTCCTGAAATTCAAGTATTCTATTTTGAAGATCTAAAAGTTCCTGCTCTTTGGATTTTCTGACAATCTCAGTCCATTTGGTTTGATTGGCTTGATATTCCTGATATTTGGTTTCAAACTCCTGATTCATAACCTTAAGTTGTTGCTCCAGATCTGCAGCATATTGAGTTAAAACCTGTTGTGCTGAGTCTTTTCCGGGCATCATTTGAAGTAATTCAGTGGAATTGATGTGACCAACTTTCAGTTTTGTTGTTTGAGCATTTGTAAAACTCAGACCCGAAAATAGAAATAATGAGATTAAAGTGATTTGAATGATCTTTTTCATAATTATTATTTTTTTTTAATTTCTGTGCAAATATAAAACAATTTATCGTTCTGCTAATACCCTAATTTTGAGAGGATGTCATCACTTTTATCCATTTTGGGATTCACGTACATAATAAATGATGAGTTTGCACTGTCAAGAACAAGTCCGTAATTTCCTTCTGTGGCAAATTCTTCGATTGCAGTATAAACTCTGTCCTGAATAGGTTTAATAAGTTCCTGACGTTTCTTGGAAAGATCGCCGTCAGTGCCAAATCGTTTTTTCTGAAGATCTTTCACTTCCTTTTCCTTTGCTATGATCTCATCCTGACGTTTAATTTTGATGTCTTCCGGAAGCGTCACAGCTTCAGCTTGATAAGCTTTGTAAAGTTTTTCAATTTCAGCAAATTTTTTTTCAATTTCTTCCTGCCATTCAACAGCTAGTGTTTCGAGTGTGTTTTGAGCAGTCTGGTATTCCGGGATTTTATTGAGAATGTAATCGGTATCAATTATGGCAATTTTTACCTGAGCCTGAGAAAATACGAAAAAACTCAAAAAAAGGATTCCGGTGATCAATAATTTTGTTTTCATTGTTTTTACCTCCTGGTTTGTTTTTAATTTTTTTATTAATCAATTGAATGATTTATGGAGAAGTGGAACTGACCTTTGTTTGCTCCTGCATTATTGGGAATTTCATCAAATCCATAGCCCCAGTCAAGTCCAAGAATTCCGAAGAATGGCATATATAAGCGAACGCCAATACCTGCAGAACGTTTAATGTCGAAAGGATTGAATGTGCTGAAATCAAGCCATGAATTACCTGCTTCCAGAAATGACAACACATAAATTGTAGCCATAGGATTGAGTGACAGTGGGTATCGCATTTCCATGGTATATTTGCTGAAAATTGTTCCGCCAATATAATAGCCTGCTGCATCTTTGGGTGTCAGAGAATTGTTGCTGTATCCACGCATACCAACGAGTTCCCTGCCATCAAGAGAAAATCCTGAGAGTCCGTCTCCACCTACATAAAATCTTTCAAAGGGCGATAGCCCGAGATCTCTGTTGTATAAACCCAGAAAACCGAACCGGGCGCGGGTGTTCACAACCAAATTTCCTGCCAATCTTGTAAAAAACGAAGAAGTAAATTTCCATTTATGATATTCAAGCCACAGATATTTCTCCTGATCAGTTGCTTCGCTCCAGTCTTTATCACTGAACTGTGAATATGGAGGAGAAAACTGAACCATCAGGGAGATATCTGATCCGCGTCTGGGGTAAATTGGAGCATCTACAGAGTTTCTGCTCAATGAAATACTTCCGCTTAAATTATTAGAATAGCCTGAACTAAAGGAAAAAACATTGAAATCATTCACATTGTAATGCTGATAACTCGTTGAAAAATAGGCAATAAAATAGTCATCAGGCCACTTGAGACGAATTCCCAATCCAAGGCTGACACCTGAAATCTTGATGTGCTGCCGTTTCAGAGTGGTTCCATAATCATTGACTGTGCCATCTTCTTTTCTGGTTACGCCATTGGTTTGAATTGAATGGTAAATGCCGAAACTGAATGCATTTGGTTTTTTACCTCCAAGCCATGGTTCTGTAAAAGATAAATTGTAGGACTGAAAATATGCACCGTTACTCTGTGCTCTGACTGAAAGAGTTTGGCCGTTTCCTGAAGGAACAGGCTTCCATGCTTCGGGTTTAAACAGGTCGTGGATGGAAAAATTGTTAAAAGAAACACCAAGAGTTCCTACAATTCTTCCAAGTCCCCATCCACCTGACAACTCAAGCTGGTCAGTGGATTGTTCTTCAACGATATACTCAATATCCACTGTCCCGTCCTGCGGATTTGGCTGTATGTCAACATTCAGAGTCTCCTGATTAAAATATTTCAACTGAATAAGCTCTCTTTGGGTACGAATCAGGTCGGCACGACTAAATAATTGACCGGGCTTGGTTCTTACTTCACGCAGTACAACCCTGTCGTGGGTTCTTGTATTGCCTGAAACTGTCACTCTGTTGATGTATGCCTGTTGCCCTTCATATATAATTATTGATAGATCTATGGAGTCGTTTTCTACAACAGTTTCAACTGGCCTTGCGGAGAAAAAGAGATATCCATCGTCCATATAGAGGGAATGAATATCAACCCCATCCTGGCTCATATAAAGATATGTATCAATGTCTTTCTGATTATATACATCCCCTTTTTTAATTCTAAAGACTTCATTGAGTTTTTCATCTGAATATTTAATATTGCCAATCCAGTTTACATTTCTAATATGAAACTGATTCCCTTCTTCGATCTGAATATCAATAGCTATATTCTTGTCATCAATAATATACATGCTGTCTTTGACAATCAGAGCATCTCTGTATCCTTTTTCATTATATTTTTCAATGATTGCTGATTTGTCAGTTTTAAAATCTGATTTGATATACCTGGAATTTTTCCATACTCTCCATAGTCGCTTTTCTTTTGTGTTTTTAAGCATTCTTTTTATCTGTCTGTCACTCAGCGAAGAGTTTCCTTCAATATTGATTGACTGGATTTTCATTTTTTCATTTTTCTTCACTTGAAAATCCAGAATCATTGAATTTGATTTGGAAGTGTCAGTCTGCATACTGTAGGTGACTTCAGTATTAAGAAAACCCTTCTCAATATAATGTTCTTTAATGATTCTTTTTGCTGACATCAGGAGGTTGTCGCTCAATACATCATTCTGACTGATTTTCAGTTTTTCACGAAGTGTGGATGCTTCAGATTTGCTGACACCATTGATTGAATATTTGCTGAGTCTTGGTTTTTCTTCTAGGTGAATATTCAGAAAAATAAAATTACCTTGAACAGCGGTAGCATAAATATCTACAGAGCCAAACAATCCTTGTTCCCAGAGATTGTTGATAGCTTTCACAATTTCATCTCCCGGAACTGTGATTTGTGAGCCGACAGATAATGAAGAAATCAAAATAATGACCGATGGATCAATAAAGTTCGCACCACTTACTGTGATTCCCCCGATTTCATATTGTTTGGGGTTATTATAGTCAATTCTCACCTGTGCAGTTGATGAGAGTGCTGCTGTCAGACAAAAAATCAAAGTGATAGTTAAAAGTTTCGGTTGAAAAGTCATGATGGATCTTTAGAGTAATTGTTCACTGGTTTTGCCGAAACGTCGTTCACGGCTATTAAAATAATGCAGGGCAATATAAAAGTCTTCTTCAGAAAAATCAGGCCAAAATTTTGAAGAAAAATACATTTCACTGTATGCACATTGCCACAGAAAAAAGTTACTGATTCTTGTTTCACCGCTGGTTCTTATCAACAATTCAGGATCTGGAATTCCGGAAGTAGAAAGATAAGAAGAGAAAAGTTCGTCATCAAGAGCATCCGGAGATATTTTATTGTCTATGCAATGTGCCGCAAAATGCCGGGTTGCCTGAAGGATGTCCCATTTTCCACTGTAACTGAGTGCAATTATCAGTGTCATCCCTGAATTTGAGGATGTTTTGTCAATACTTTCACGGATAGATTTTCTGCAATGTTCAGGAAGGCGATCAATGTCACCGATTGTCTTAAGGATAATGTTGTTATTCTGAAGGTCGGGTAATTCTCTTTCAATGGCAAGGATCAGCAATTCCATAAGAGCATCTATCTCAGTCTGTGGCCGGTTCCAGTTTTCAACAGAAAATGCAAATAGGCTGAGAAAACGTATTCCGGTTTTAACAGAAGTTTCCACAATTTTTCTTACTGTTTCCACTCCTTTCTGATGACCATAAATCCGCTCCATCCCTTGTGATTTTGCCCAACGGCCGTTTCCGTCCATGATGATAGCAATATGCTGAGGTATTATGGGAAAATCAGGAATGATGGTTGTCATGATCAGATGTTTCAGATACTGTTAATCGTATTTGTAATCTTTATATTTTCTTTTGCTGCGGGACATTCCCTCACAAATGTCTTTTCTTGTATTTATCTTAAAGGTGACGGTTATACCGGCAAATGAATACCAGTCATTTGTTGAACTGTCTCCCCGTTGTTTGCCAACATTACTTACAGGCTCTTCCCCAGGTCCGAAAATAGTTCTGTCAGCAAGCTGTGCAGCTGTTGGAGAATTTTCAGCTGAGAGAATGAGCGGATCTGCATATGTTGTGCTGATATCATCAAGATAATCTGTGAAAGTTTTTCTCATGCCCCATTCCATTGCTATGCAGGCTGTTTTTCCAAAGCTAAATTTTGCACCAACACCAAATGGAATTGAAAAACTGCCAAGAGTGTATGGTTTTTTGTCAGGATAGCTCGTCGTTCCCTGTCCTTCTGTTCCCAGAGGCTGAAGATCATACCACTGTCCGTCAAGTTCTGCCTGCGGGTTGAATTTGAAATATCCAAGGCCTGCAAAAATAAAAGGTGAGGCAGGTCGCTTGCGATCTCCGGTTTTATATTCAAAAAAGTTTAACTCCAGCCCAAGGGCAATTTCAGTGATATTTGACCTGAAACTTAGATTTCTGGGTTGGTTGTACCTGATTTCAGCATCACTGCTTTCAACTTTTCCCTGATAAATATTGAACCTCATTGCCCAGTTTGGATTCATATTATATCTGTAAATTAATCCAAAAGAAGGTTGGGTGAGAGCAAAGTGCTTTTTAGGATTGATATCACCTATGTAATATGAACCTCCACCGAACAGACCGAGTTCATGTCGCTGGGCGAGGGTGGCTGTTCCGGCAAAGCAATAGATCATGAATATAATGGCAATATGTAATCTCATCTGAACTGTTGCTTCTTTTATGCTTGCAAAACGATATTCTGCTTTGTTTAGTATGATTTTAATAAATTTGTGCAAAATTAAGAATAATTTATTTACTGCTATTTAAAAACATATGTTATGAACATTTCCTTTGACGGGTTGAAAAGATTTTTGTTACCGATAATTATTTTCTTTCTGTGCATCCTTTCGGTTCATTCACAAACATATAGGATTTATGGACTTGTCATTGATTCTTTAAGCAAAGAGCCACTGCCTTTTGTCAATATTGTTTTAAATAATGGAACTGAGGGTGGAATATCTGATCTGGATGGGAAATTTTCCATTTACTCAACAACTAAACCCGAAAAGATTACAATCTCGTATGTGGGGTATGAAACAAAAGCTCTTGATATTCAAGCTCAGCAGGAAATTTTTATTGAAATGAAGCCTTCTGCATTTCAACTGAATGAATTTATCGTACTCCCGGGCATCAATCCTGCTCACAGAATTATTGACAGTGCAATTGTTTACAGAGATGTGAATAACCCTTTGAAACTGAATAGCTTTTCATATGTGAGCTACAATAGGTTTGTTGTAACACCTGATATGGAGTACATCAGACAAAAGGCTGCTGAACTAAATGACACAAGCTGGACAGCATATCTTGAGTTTTTTGAAAAGCATTTTTTGTTTTTAATGGAAAGTGTTTCTGAAAGAAAGTTTTTACAGCCTGATTTTTCTGAGGAAAAGGTCATAGCATCGAGAGTAGCAGGTTTTTCAGACCCCTTGTTTACACTGTTAATGAGTCAAATGCAATCCTTCTCATTTTATGATGATCTGATCACAATTTCAGACAAAGAATATGTCAATCCTGTGAGTGCCGGTTCATCTTCGAAATATCTGTTCTTGCTGGAAGACACACTGTATGATAATAGGGATAGCATTTTTGTTATCTCATACAGACCACTCAAGGGAAAAAATTTCGATGGACTGGAAGGCTTATTGTATATTCATACGGACCGATGGGCAATACAGAATGTCACTGCTGCACCTGCGCAGGATGAAACTGGATTCGGAATCAGAATACAACAGCAATATGCCAGGTCAGGGACTGCAGCATCATGGTTTCCTTCTCAACTGAACACTGATTTGTTGTTTAAAAATGTGTCACTGAATAAACTTGAACTCTATGGGCAGGGGAGGACATATATTTCTGAAATTGAAATTAACCCCCCTCTGAAAAAGAGAGATTTTTCAGATGCACAGATTGTTTACGATGAAAGAGATTCGGAATCGCAAAATCTGATCAAAGATTACAAAAAGGACTATGGAAGTATCAAAGATTCAGTAACATATTTGTATCTGGATAGCATTGGAAAAGAAAATAATTTTGATCGAATACTTGGAATGATGAAGATTGCAATGTCGGCAGAAGTCCCGGTCTGGATTTTCAATATTCCGATACTTGATGTTGTCAATTTTAATGATTTCGAAGGTTGGAGAACAGGCTTGGGGATTGAAACAAATGAGCGGCTTTTCGATGGGTTCAGTCTGGGAATAAGAGGTGCTTACGGGTTTCTGGATAAAAAGTATAAATATGGAGGGTTTCTGAAATATGTCAACACTGACTTTAGAGACTTGACTGTGAAAGCTGTATATAGTTATGACGTTTCTGAAAGTGGAGGGAAACAGTTCTTTGATTCCCAGAATTCATTGATTGACCCGGGTTCATATCGGACTTTTCTTGTTGATCTTATGGATTATTATGAGGAATATCTTGTTCAGATTTCAGGCAGGGCATTCAGAAATAGTATGCTGTTTGCGTCTGTTTCTGATATTCGTTTCATATCAGGAGACGATTATTCCTTTGGTTCTGAAGGAGAGAATGTGTTTATTGGAAGCGATCTCTTTCATGCGTTCAGAGTTTCTGCCGGATTCCACTATGATCCGAATGTTAAAATGATCAGAGGGCTTGATTATCAGATTGGATTGGTATCTCAGACACCAAAACCTCAGTTGAAAATTGAATATCAAAGAGGAATAGAAATGCCTGATGCAACAGCTTATAACGCAATTGATGTATGGATGCGGAAAAAGTTCTATACAAAATACTTTGGAACAACTGATGTTGTATTGCAGGCAGGATTTATTGATCGTCCGGTGCCCTATCCGTTCATGAGAGTCATACCCGCAGCATTCAGGAAGTTTGGGATTTATGTTCCTAGTAGTTTTCTTACAGTGAGGATGAATGAATTTGTGTCAGACAGATACCTGTATGGCTTTTTCAGACATGATTTTGGGAAACTGTTGTTCAGAACGAAATTTTTCGCTCCATCTCTAACTTTGGCACTGAATGGGGCAATAGGCTCGGTGAGAGAACCTCAACGTCACAGAAACAGAATTGTAGAAGCCCCTGTAGAAGGAATATATGAGGGTGGCTTGATAATAGACAATATCCTTCGTGTGAATCTCTATTCGTTTGGGATAGCCACATTCTACAGATTTGGCCACTATGCCCTGCCCGAGATGAGCGATAATCTTAGCTTTACACTTAGTTTCAGAGTCGCTATGTAATCTTTTAGCTATTGAGCAAGAGAAAACCTTACACTGATACCGGCATTTGTGTTGCTGTTCGGGAATTGTGAAGAAACATATGGTTTGTTCATAATTCTGTCAAAGAAAATACGTATTGTAAATCTCTGATTGAGCTGATAATCAGCAGAAGTATTGATAGTGATAACCCTTTGACCTGCACTGATCTGATCATAACTTTCAGTAATCTTGCGAAGAATAGTTTTATTATTTCTTATTGAAACATCTGCTTTGATATTTAGATCACTCTGGAAAGAGCGTTTTCCGCTGCCTGTGGTAATTGAAATGGGAACTTCCTTAAAAATATATCCAACCCCAAATACCATTTCATTGCTTGAGATTTCAGTGAGCTGGTGGTTTGCAAGTCCAAGAGAAAGATTTCTGGATTTTTTTATTTCAACCCTTGATGTCATGCTGTTGTTCCATTTGAGATCAATATTGAGCAAAGGACTGAATTGTTCATTAATACTGACAATGCCAATTTCATACTGTGCCACATAGTTCCCGGTCATATCCCTGACCCAGGTAAATCCATCTTGTTCAGGATCTCTGAAGTTCACATTGCTGTTAAATGTACCTACACTATATGTTGAACGGTATGAGTGCATGAGGGTAACACTCTTGAAATATTTTTCAAAGAATTTTACTTTTGACAGTCCATTATAATTAATTCTCCAGTTTGGGATTGGAATTTGAGGGAATATGGTCTTTGAGTATGTGTTCACATCCTTACCGGTGTATGCAGACAAGAATGCAGAAATGAGGATATCCTGAGAAGTTGAATTGTAGCCGGTAGGATAGAGCCTGTCACCATCGGTGGGGTCAATAGAATATGTGCCATCCCAGTGCGGATTTTGTTGTGCAATCAGTACAGCAACTTCAGGTCTGATTTCTTTGAATTTTTCAAAATTGGCATTTGAAAAGTCTTCGGCATCTTTAATAAAAGCAGTGTTCCACGTAATTATTGAAATGCTGAAATTTCCGTTTTCCGTTGGAGAAAAGCCTCTGAATGAATCCATACTTGGATCCCAGCGATAATATTCTTGTTTGTTCAGAGCGTATGTTCTGGTTGCCGAAATCTCGATTCTGAATGTTTTGATTGGTTCAAGAGTCATCCTCAGGTTGAGATTCTCATTGTATCGCTTCATGAATGCCTGATTGAGCATCGTGTCGGTTGAAAGAAGTCCAAGTGATGCCATATTATCTCTGATGTCAGCTTGACTGCCAAAAATAAAGCCCGGTCCAGGAGCAGAATTTACCCAATCCATTCCCAATGCAGTTGGAACAGCCTTGAATCCTGGAAGCATTGTCCCTTCACTGCGGGTGTATGATCCGGAAACATTTTTTATTGACATCAACAGCATCAATGTATTATCAAGAATAAGTTTCGGAAAATTAATTTTTTCTTTGGGTTCCTCCTCTTCAGTATCTTCATCTTCTGCCGAGTCATCCTGAAGTGGTGGCCTCTGCTGTTGTGGTCGTGGAGGTTGATTCAGTTTTTTGAGGTATCCAATCTTATTGTAAAGATTAGTCATGTTGGCATTCAGGTTAGCACTGATGGTTCTGTTATTTTCAATGACATTGCCGTATGGATGATCAACATAGTTCCCTGTGGAATCCTTATAAAGAGGTGCAGCTGTCCACCTGAAATCTCCCGAGTATTGTGTGGTAAGATTAATCCAGTTGAGCAGAGGAATTTTATTGATAGGAACACTGTAGTTGATGGAATAATTGTGAGTATACTGAGTCATCCGGCCAAAATCCATGATGTTTGTCCATATAGAATCCATCTTTTCCTTGTAATCTGCATCATTTCTGTTTATTCTGCCAGGAGGCTCATCAATTCTTGCGATGGCATTGGCAGTAAAATCAATTTTCAGGGATTGTGTCAGATCGAATTTTACATTATAAAACCTCATCCAGTTAAAGGTTTTCATAAAGTTGGGTTCCAACAGGATGATGGCTTCTGTTTTATTCCTCATGAGCTGCTCCTGATACTGTCTGTCCATTTCGCTTCTAAAAGCAAGAGTGCGGGGGAGAAGATAGAAGTTAAAATCCTTAATCAAAGCCAGTGATTTGTATTTGTTTAAAAATTTAACTTTGGAGAAAGGTCTGTAGTTCTTTGGTGTATTCTGGTAAGTGTATCCAAGGCTGAACCTGTAGGTTTTCTTCAGATTGTATTCAATGTCAATGTTTCTGTTGAAAAGTTCAGTATATGCATAAGAAAGATCAAGATTTTCAATATCGTAAATGCGGATTTTGGACGCTCTGTCACCTGTACGCATTTTTGAAACATTCATGAAATTGATGCTTTTTCTCTTGGTATAGTCCTGAACAATACTTTTGAGTGAATCCCTTTCTTCTTTGGTATCAGCAGCACGAAGATCATCTTTTAGAAGAATATCCGGTGAAAGTGGGTTGTACTGAGGATTACTGAAAGATTCAGAAATATCATAATGCATTGGGATGCGTATGCCTACTTTCTCAGGAATGAATTTGCCAAGTTCCAGATTGGTTGCAACATCATAGGTTGTTATGTTTTCCATCTGTCGTTCATTGATTTTCTTTTCAATACTTCCAAATCCGGCAGTGCTGTGAAGTCCTGCAATTGAAATATTCCCCAGGTCTGCAAGATTTGCCTGGATTCTGGCAGTAGCAGCCCAGCCTCCCTTTTCATCAAAGTCAGTAAGTCGGAGTTCATTAATCCAAACTTCAGCACATTTTGGCAGTCCATCGTCAAAATCTGTTACAGAAACTTTTTTGGGATTTCGGATTCCAATCATGATAGTTTGAACATCGCTGAGGTTAGGAGCTCCAACAACTGTAATACTGTTATTCCCATCAGGTTCAGTATATTTAGTGATAAGACTGACACCGGAATTGGGAATGCCCATCAGTTCATTCCTTCGTTTTTTTAACTCCACAAATTTCTGAATTTCCAGATCAAGCATCTGATCTGAAGGCCAGATAGAATCCCTGTCTAGGCTAACATTCCATGGAACAGGGCTGAGCGGAATTTCATATTCATAATAGTTGTCAGTAAAATCTGTTCCCATCCTGATAAATAAAGTCAGGTCTCCGTCAGCAAAATCATACTCATCAGGATTTACTTCTTCAGCATGAACATACATCTTGAGTTTTTTATACCGACGAAGGTCAAATTCTGTGGTTTTATAAATCGCTCTGGCATCACCATCCACAAGGTGGCAAACTTTCATGGTGAGAGACTGTTCATTCAGCTTCTGAAGCGTTGTTGTCCCGTAATTAATTTCCCTTTCAATGTCAGGAGGAAGGACATAAGGAATCGGTGAACGGTTCCCGTTTTCTTCAATGTTAACAGCAGAAATTTCAAATGTTGTTTGATTGTGCTCATCGTTGGGGATATATTCTCCGGGAGATAACAGACTGTTTTCATATCTGCGCCACTGACTTCTTACAAGATCAAGAGTGGCAAATCTCAATGTTGTTTCATTTGAAAATCCGGTAAGGAAAATTCTCATGAAACGGATAGATTTATAATCCTGAATGTTCCCAATCACCTGATCAGGCGATTTTACTGGAATTTTAAATTGATACCATCTCACAGTAGCGGTGGTCCCATCTCTCAACTTGGGAGTTGCATCATAATAGTCAGAAATAAAGTTCTGACCTATCTGCATTTTGTCAGGTTTCAGTTCGATGATATACTGATAGTATCGTTCTGTGGAAGTGAGGGTGTTGTCCCTGTTGATATCTTCAACGTTGGGAAGCGTTGTGGAAGATGTTGGATATTCTTCACTGACCTGATCTGAGGTAGGAGAGTTGTTTTCAATACCATTGTAATACTTATATCGTTCAAGAATACTGGCTTCCTGTGCGTCCAGATCTTCTCCCCTGAAATATCTATAATTGTCGCGTGATGGATCCTGAAATGCAAGCTGATAGGCAACGGAGCCATTTCCGTATGCAGAAACAATCTGTTCAAGAAAGTCTACATTATAAAATGACTGTTCATCTTCATCAGAAAGTCCGTCATAACCGATATCCTGAAATTGTCGTGATACAGGATTGTTGTCGAAAGAGTTGACAATTGCCTGAATTGTTGGTGTTCTGCCCCATTGGGTTGTATCCACATTTTCAACAGTAGAAGTGGTAGGGAGTCCATTTTCAAATGCTTTTCGGTTATCGTGCAGCAGGTCTTCAGAAATGTCGCCAAGGTTAAAAACAAGATAGCCTCCGGGATTAGTGGGGTCATCAATAAAAGGGTCCATAAGCCAGAACTCAATGTATTCAATATTAGTTTCCTCAAAATCAGTGGTTTCAAGACTCCTCATGATACCACCCCATCTGGTTTCGGGGTCATTGAGTGTCCCGTCATCTGCAATACCGGCAGAAAAGCTGGTAGGGATCACATCAAAGTTGTAGGGTCCGGGATCAGATGGATAAAATGACAGATTAAGAACAGGAATGTTTAAGGGAAGACCATTGGGATTTTCCTTATTTGGAAAAACTTCTGTTTCAAGAACTTCACGCACTCTGTGGTCAGAGAGCTGAGCCAGGTCATCTTTGATATGTTGCGGAGTGAGGTTGTTGTTTCTGTAGAAAAGAGGATCGATTACATACCAGGATAACAGGGCTCTGTTAAAACCATAGGCGATAGTAGAATCATTATCTGCTTCAGGAAACCATGAAGCTTGCCCTTTTGGGACACTTGCATGAAACCATCTGCCCATATTTTTTATATCAATAGATGATTTGCTCCCTTCAAAGTCATCAATATAAGCAGTGCCATTTGAACCTCCGTCAATGGCCCTTGAATGTCCTGGGATAAGGTGTGCAAATTCACCGTTGAAAGTGATTCTTGAAGGTGTTTTTGTGGAATAGATGGGGAGCAGGTCAAGGGCTTTAGTCAGCAAAGGAAATTCAGTTTGGTAGGAAATATCAAATCCCCAAATGGTATTTGAAATGGGTTCGTCACCGAAATTCACTTTTCTAGTAAGGGGACGTTCGGTGAGATTCATAACCGTACTTCCAATTGTAAGATTAGGCAATAACTTATGTTCAATATGTGTTCCAAGTAGAGTCTTTGTTTGAATGCTGAACATTGCCTGGCTTTCAAGTGAAATCTGGATAGGAGTTCCTGAATTGAGAACACCTTCATTGATGATTTTAACACGTCCCAGGGTGTAGTCAACAGTGTAATCAACATTTTCTGTCAATGGAATCCCCCCGGCCGTAACCCTGACCGATCCCTGTGGAACATTCATTGCATTGAGGCTAATCTCACTGCCTGCAGCTGATTTAAAATATCCCTGAATAAGAAATCGGTTTTTACTGGGATACTGTCTGGCCTCAGTTTTGGTCATTGTATAGAGTGAGTCAAAGCAATATTTGTCAGCAATGGCAGTATTGTTGATTTTTTCTCGCAGATATGAACCAAATGGCTCGACTACAGGGAAAAAAATACGTCCGTTGGAGCTTTGGATTGTTCCACCCTGTTCAGCAGCATTATCAATAAAGTCAAAAATCCCATCCGGTTCAGGATCATTCTGGGTGTTTAGGCGGTCCATGTTGAGAACTCTGATCAGAGGAATACCATTAACGTCACTTTCAGTAATATATCCCATTGGGATACCTGATTCATTTGACTTATATGTAACATGAAGTTGAAAATCTTCCTGATTAATCTGATATCCACCAATGGGATACACATTTTTCATCATGAGGGTCCAGAGAGGAATTTTTGTATTGGTTGCAGTGCTTTTTAGTAATTTAACTACCAGACACTGAGGAGCAGCTACTCCTTCATTTGCAAATTCCCCTACCTGAAAAACTGAATCACTGCCAATTACAGTGTACTGATAGGCAACAGCCAGCACCTGATCGGGATTCAGAGTTGAGTTAAGAGAAATGAACCCGAGTTTGCTGTTAAAAGTATATTCTGAGGGTTGAAGTTTCCGGGCATTTTCAACCTTTTCAAAATCAATACCACTTGTCATTGCGAGTCCACTACTGTTAATTGCATTATTGACAGTATTAAGGTCTCTCAGACTGGCAGGAGCCAGCTGAGTGAGCAGATCGTTGGATGCATTCTGAGGATATTGAGCCCAGGGCTGAATAGATGAGCCAATGAGATGATTGAATGGCTCATTTTCACCAAGATCCATAAATGCAACAATGTTTCTGTTTTCAGTTGTTGCAGGTCCGATGTTTGTAACCCAAACTTCAATCTTGGTGATATTGATAGGGGAGTTCACAATTGGCAGGTCCTTCATGAACCTGTCGTAATTTTCATAGAAATATTGAGAAATAAAATAATGTTTGTTTGCCTCGTAATCAAGAGCTGTCAGCTCATATTCATTGGTTTGTGCACCTCCAGCAACAGTAATGGTAGAAGTTTCTCCCTTTTGTTGTGATATAACACTTGTGACGTATGTTTTTCCAAACTGCAATTCAGATTTTATTCCAAAAAGGCTTTGACTTCCGGTAATCAGGGTGCTATTAAGGGGTAAAGTAACATTCCCTGCTTCAATTTTTTTAATAATTTCATCTTCACTGCCCTGATATTCGAGTTTCATCTCGTTTTCAAATTCAAAGGAAGCTTCAGTATTGTATTTTACATTGAAATCAATTTTATCACCAACTTTAGCGATAACATTCATCTGTATCTTTTGTTCAAAATTGAAGTTGGCATTTTTTTGTTGTTTTACATTTAGTGCAGGGTCATCACGGCGACTTGCAGTGACACCGAAAATGAGCTCGGCGGTTCCCTGTGGTCGGATATCAATAGTGTTGCTGCCGAATATTCCTTCAAACAATTTGCCTCCCACATGGAGTTGGGGAATAAGGTTTTTTGATCCTCCCCCTGAACTACTGTTGTTTCTTTCTCTCCAATAATCATCAATAATTTTATTAAAATCTTTTTCCAGATACTCCTCAAAGGAAATACTTTGAGGGAGCCTGTAAAGATAATCACCTATTTTGCGGTAATAAACATATTCGTTGGTTTCAGGGTCATAAATAATTGTATCATTTATGATTCCAGGGTCAGCTAAATGAATTGGTGCTGTTTCAGGTGGATAAAACTCAGTGGGGTCATCTTCTGGAAATGGGTAGGGTAGTCCTGTGTCAGGAGGTATTGTGTCGTGAACTTCAGGAAGGATAGGGATTTGAATAGGGAAAGTTTTATAACTGTAAAATGGTGTTGTTTGTTCATAATTTAGCCAAGCAAAAAAAATGGCTATCCCTGCAATCATTAAACCGAAGTAATTTTTCACAGCCTCAACAGTTTTTTATTAGAGTATTTTAAGTGCACGACGAATCAGATCTTCTGCCGAAAGATCAGGTTGTTCAGCAATAATTTTTTCAAGAACTTTTTCAGTCTGCATTCTGTAAAATCCTAAAACAATTAATGCAGATAACGCTTCTTGTTTATTTGTATTGTGTAGTGAGGGAAAAAATTCGCCCGAAAATTGCTCTTTACTAAGTTTATCTTTGAGTTCAACAATGATTCGTTGGGCAGATTTTGCACCTATGCCTTTTATTGATTGCAGCAAACTTTCATTTTTACTGACAATAGCTTCCAGTATCTCGGCTGGTTGTCTTGCCGAAAGAATCATTCTTGCAGTATTGGGGCCAACACCTGAAACAGAAATGAGATGTCTGAATAACATTCGTTCTTCCTCATCAATGAAACCATAAAGAATCATAGCGTCTTCTCTTACGACAAGATGCACAAGCAAGGTAAATGTCTGTACTCCTTTTTCCTGAATTTTGGAAAATGTATTCAGCGAAATATGAATATTAAATCCAACTCCGCCTGCTTCAATGACAGCATGAGTGGGCACAAGTTCGGAAATTTTTCCTGTAATGTGATTCAACATGCTGCAAAGATAATAATCTTATACATTTCTCACTGCAAAATCAATTGCAGTCTGAATCATATTTTCAGTTGGATTTTCAATAAAACCAGTGTCAATAAGCTTTTGGGTGAGATTACGGGAATACTCAATATCTTTTTTTGCAATTTTGAATGCATCTTCAAATGATAATTTCACTCTGGCAACACCATCTTTAATTGCCTGCATGGCCACATCGGCAGATTCATGAGGAAATACTTGGGCCTCATCCATTGTAGGCATAATATAATCCGGACCGAGTTTGCCATTTTTCTCAGCATAATCTGCAAGAGAATGTGCAGCAGCAATAGCCATGTTGTCAGTGATCTTTTTTGCCCTGACCATAAGTGCTCCCTTGAGAATACCAGGGAAACCAAGTGAATTGTTAACCTGATTGGGGAAATCTCCTCGACCTGTTGCAACGATATATGCTCCGGCTCCTTTGGCTGCATAGGGGTATATTTCAGGGACAGGATTTGCACAAACAAAAACAATTGACTTTTCAGCCATGACGCTTACCCATTCAGGTTTGATGGTATTGGGACCGGGTGTGGACAGTGAAATCAATACATCAGCTCCTTTCATGGCTTCTTCAATAGTTTTGATTTTTGATGGATTGGTTGTCTGACACAATTCCCATTTTCTGTAAAAACGCTTATCCTGTTCAATGTCTGTTCTTCCTGAATGCAGTGAACCGCTGGAGTCAAACATAATTATTTTTGCGGGATCTGCACCGTCGGCAATCAGGAGTCTTGCAATGGTGGTGTTTGATGCTCCTGCTCCATATAACACCATCCTTACTTCACCTATGTGTTTTCCGGCTACCTTTAGGGCATTGATCAATCCGGCCAGTGTCACACATGCTGTTCCTTGTGCATCGTCATGCCAGACAGGAATTTCGCATTCTTCACGAAGAACATCAAGTACTTTATAACAATTGGGTTGGGAAATGTCTTCAAGGTTAATTGCCCCGAAACTATGCTGACACATTTTAACAAAATCAATGATTTTATCAGGATTGTTTTTTCCACTGGCATCTTTGCTGTCAATGCACAGTGCTACTGCATCAACCCCACCCAGATATTTCATCAGAAATGCTTTGCCTTCCATTACACCAAGACCTCCCGGAGGTGTACAGTCGCCATCACCCAAAACCCGGGTGGAATCACTGACTACTCCAACAAGATTACCCCTGTTGGTCAGTTCAAAAGATGTATCATTATTGTCTCTTATAGTTGTTGAAATTTTTGATACTCCGGGAGTATACCACACATTGAACCAATTAAATCCTGGCACAGGTACCTTTGGTAAGGTTTGCACTTTTCCACCGTAAAAACGATGTGCATCTTCGGCGAGCTTTTTAAAAAAGAGTGTCTTTGCCTTGGAAATTTGATCATGAGTGAAGTGTGAGGGAAACAATGAATCGAGGTTTTCTAGTTTAATGTTCATAGAGATTGGGTTTATTAAAATTGCTGTAAAACTATAAAAAAGATTTTTTACTGGACAATTTGGAT
>CAYRXH010000010.1:23973-49801 GCA_964428185.1 uncultured Bacteroidales bacterium | reverse complement strand
TAATAAAAACGGAATTGTTTGACAAATTAATAAAAGTACGACCACACAACACACAAACAAAACCAAATGCCGAAAAACTTACACCTTGACACAAAAGTTTAAGGTTGGACATTGTGGTTCTGTTTGCGGCCGTTCCGTTTTTTTTTGATTATTTTTGCCTGAAGAAAATCCGATAATGAATTTTCTGAAGGAGACAAAAATTGAATACTTGAAAGGGGTTGGCCCGGCACGTGCAGAAATTCTGAATGCTGAGTTGGGGGTTTATACTATGTATGACCTTCTCTCCTATTTTCCTTTTAGATATATTGACAGAAGCCGGATGACACCATTGAATAGCATTGAAACTGACGGAAACTATGTGCAATGTATTGGGAAAATTGTGTCGTTCAAGGAAATACAACCCGGAGGCAAAGGAAAGAAACGCTTCGTTGCCGAATTCAGTGATGGAAAGTCACAGATTGAGCTGATTTGGTTTCAGGGAATCAAGTGGATTAAAAGCAAACTGTTGCTTAACGAAACCTATGTGGTTTTTGGAAGGGCTGCTAGGTATGGTTCAGCGATAAGTATTACACATCCTGAAATCGATACCTATGAAGAGTTTTTAAAGCAACCTTTCAGTGAAGGGCTTCAACCTGTTTACTATTCCGGAGAAAAGCTCAGAACAAGAGGTCTCGACAGCAAGGGGATCAGCAAACTGACCAAGACATTGCTATCATTATATTCTGAGAAAATTTTTGAAACACTGCCCGAATGGATAATGAATGAAGCAAAAGTATGTTCGCTGAAAAAGGCAATAGCAGGAATTCATTTTCCTGCAGATTTTAATATGTTAAAAGAAGCTGAGCGAAGGCTGAAGTTTGACGAAATTTTCTTTTTTCAGCTCAATATGTTGAAAAGCAAATTGGCCAGAGAAGCTGATGTAAAAGGAATCAGGTTTGAAAAAGTTGGTCATTTATTTCATGATTTTTATGAAGGAAAGTTACCGTTTCGACTTACTGAAGCACAAAAAAAAGTAATCAGAGAAATATGGAATGATTGCAGAAGCGGCAAACAAATGAATCGTTTGTTGCAGGGTGATGTGGGGAGTGGAAAAACTGTTGTTGCTTTGATGAGTATGTTGTTAGCCGGTGGAAACGGATATCAGGCATGCTTGATGGCTCCAACCGAAATCCTTGCGCAACAACATTATCGAACTATTTCAACCCTATTGCAGGGAATGGATGTGAAGCTTGAATTATTAACCGGTTCAACAAAGTCTGCAAAAAGAAAACAAATACAGGAATCCCTTTCCGCTGGTGAACTGGGATTGCTCGTGGGAACACATGCACTGATAGAGGATACTGTTGAATTTAAAAAATTGGGACTGGTGATTATTGATGAACAACACCGTTTTGGGGTTGCACAACGGGCAAAGCTTTGGAAAAAAGCTGAGAGACCTCCCCACATCCTTGTGATGACAGCTACTCCCATTCCTAGAACGCTTGCCTTGACAACCCACGGAGATCTCGATGTTTCAATAATTGATGAATTTCCCACGGGGGACAAAAAAATACGTACATTGCATTTTACCGATGCTCAGCGGCTGAGAATGTACAAGTTAGTCAGAGAACAGATATCAATGGGACGACAAGTGTATTTTGTCTATCCATTGATAAATGAATCAGATAAACTGGATCTGAAGGCATTGATGGAGCAATATGATGAAATTTCAGAACAGTTTCCGAGACCCGCATACACCACTGGAATTATACATGGAGGAATGAATGCACAGGATAAGGAATTTGAAATGGACAGATTTAAAAAGGGAATTACCCAGATTCTTGTTTCTACAACAGTCATTGAAGTTGGCGTTGATGTTCCCAATGCAACAGTGATGGTTATTGAAAATGCAGAACATTTTGGTTTATCTCAGTTACATCAACTGCGTGGTCGGATAGGTAGAGGGGTTCACCAATCATATTGCATCTTGATGACCAAGAATGAAATTGGAGATACAGCACAGAGAAGAATCGGAACTTTGCTTTCAACACTTGATGGATTTAAAATTTCCGAAGTTGATCTTGAACTACGCGGTCCAGGTGATCCTGAGGGAACACAGCAAAGCGGACAGCTGCCCTTTAAATTGCTTAATCTGGCTTTTGATGCCAGAGTTATTGTATTCTCAAATAATCTGGTCAGACAAATTCTACATGAAGATCCTGAGTTGTTATCCGCAAAAAATGAAAAACTAAAAAATGCTTTGCTTCAATGGAAAAAGGAACAGGTATTCTGGGCTCGAGTAGGATAAAAAAACAGCAAACATGGTTGCTGTTTTTCAAAGGATAAATAGTTTTTTAAAGAAGGTTGAAAATAATTTCATATTAAATTCTTCACCTTCCGTATATCAGGGCAGGATCTGTTTAGCAAGTTTGCCCAGAACGCAGTTTTTCCGATTTTCGTTATTTGCATTTGATTCTTTGACAATAATATGGCCTTCTTCATTAACACTGAATGAAACAAGAACCACACCTTCTTCACGGTTCAGTTTTGCATCGTCAGGGTAGCTGATTTCATTTTTAAATAATTGTTCAATTGGTGCGATTGTTGGATTTTCAATTGAAATTGCCAAAGTTGCAGAAATAGTTAATATTGTTATCAGATCTTTCATAATTGTGCTTTTTTATTTGTTATTATGTTAGTATGTTGAAGCTGAACCTGAAAAGTTACAGAAAAAAAGAGGCTGAGTGAAATATAGACTCAGCCTCAGAAAGATGTAGTTTGCAATCCGTTATTACTTTTCTTCTTCCTTGCTATTTCTCTGAAGGTCATAGGCTACAGAAGATGCAACGAAAACAGAACTGTATGTTCCTACAATAACACCTATGAGCAGTGCAAACGAGAAACCTCGAATGACTTCACCTCCAAAAATAAAAATTGAGAGCAATACAACCAAAGTTGTGCCTGCAGTATTTACTGTACGTGACAGTGTGCTGTTGATGGCATCATTCATATTGCGGAGCTTGTCTCTTTTGGGGAAAAGTTTTTGATTTTCCCGGATTCGGTCAAAAACAATCACAGTATCATTGACAGAATAGCCGATAATTGTGAGTATGGCAGCAATAAATGCCTGATCAATCTCCAGATTGAAAGGGAGGATGCCATAGAAGATCGAAAACATACTTATTGCAATCAGTGCATCATGGAAAAGTGCAAATAATGCTCCAATACCATACTGCCATTTTTTAAAACGAATTGCAATATAAACAAACATTATAACAAGAGAAATAATTACAGCGAGAATAGAATCACGTTTGATGTCGCGAGCAATGGTAGGTCCAACCTTTTGTGAACTGAGACGACCAAGAACCTTTGCTTCATCATCAGAAGTGAATTCTTCAAATGTAAGCGGATTCTTATAGAAACCCTGAACACCTTTATAAATTTTATCTTCAACGATTGAGTCAGTTTTTTCGTCATTGTCTTCAATAAGATATTTTGTAGTGATTTTCACCTGGTTGTTGGGACCGAAGGTTTTCACTTCAGGCGACATTCCAATAACATTGGAGATTGCTTTTGAAACGTCAGAAGTTACAACATGCTGATCAAATCTTACCACATAGGAACGTCCTCCTGCAAAATCCACGCCCTGATTCAAGCCTTTTGTAAACAGGAAGAAAGCACCTATGACAATAATTGCACCTGAAATGATATAGGCAATTTTTCTCTTAGAGAGGAAGTTGTATTTGGTGTGAGCAAGAAAGTTTCTGGTAAGTTTAATATCGAATGATATTTTGTGATTCTTGTCTATTAGCCAGATAAACATCAATCTGGTGATAAATATTGAACAGAAAAGTGAAGTCAAAATACCAATTATAAGGGTTGTGGCAAATCCCTGTACAGGACCACTTCCAAATACATAAAGCACAATACCTACAAGAATGGTCGTGACGTTTCCGTCAATAATTGCTGAATATGCATTTTTGTATCCGTCATCGATGGCGAGTCTGACACCTTTCCCTGCCTGTAATTCTTCTTTAATACGTTCAAAAATTATGACATTCGCATCAACTGACATCCCAAGAGTAAGAATGATCCCTGCAATACCGGGCAGAGTTAATACAGCCTGAAGTGATGCAAGAACACCGAAGAGAAAAAAGACATTGATGATAAGCGCAAGATTCGCTGCAAACCCAGCTTTATTGTAGAAAAACAACATATAGATCAGGACAAGTATAAATGCAAGAATAAATGACAACAGTCCGCTGTTTATGGCTTCAAGACCAAGTGAAGGACCCACAATTGCTTCTTCAACAATACGGGCAGGAGCTGCCAGTTTACCGGATTTCAGTTTTGTGGAAAAATCCTGTGCTTCTTCAAAAGTAAAATTGCCCGAAATTGTTGAACGACCGGTCGGAATTTCCTGATTCACAGTAGGCCAGGAATAGACCTGATTGTCAAGCACAATTGCTATCGATCTTTCGATATTTTCAGCAGTGAGTCGTTTCCATATTTTGGCTCCTTCACCGTTCATAACCATTGTGACTTCAGCTCTGCCGAACTGGTCAAAATCAGGATAGGCGTCTGTAACAACATCACCACCAAGCGGAGCACGGTTTGATTTTGCTGGTAATTTAATTGCAATCAACTGATAGGTGTTTCCTCCTTCCTTTTCATCTACTGCTTTGAACGACCACAAAAACTTAAGGTCAAGGGGAAAAATACTTCTTGTAAGCCTGAGATAATGATTAACCAAAGCTGTATCTCTTCCTTTTGAATACCCAACAACAGGACCCTGTTGTGGAAAGTACTGTCCCTGTTCATCCTGAACGAAAGCAGGCGATAAATATGCAAAAAGTGGATTTTTTCTGGAATATTCTTCAAATGATTCAGCCCCAGTAGAATCTGTAGTCTGACCGGTTGTTTCTGTGAGAAGTTCTTCAAGATTGGAAGAGGCAGTATCTACAACTTCCTTTTCCGGAGTTTCATCTTCTGGTTTAATGACTGAAGGATCCTTCTGTTCGGAATTGACAGCAGAATCTGCTTCTACTTCAAAACCAATCAGTGAGGGAAGTTTCTTATTGGCAGCTTCCATATACTGATAGACTTCAGCAAACTCCCATGTTTCCCAGAATTCAAGCTGGGCAGTGCTTTGCAGGAGTTTTCTCACACGCACAGGATCTTTGATCCCTGGAAGTTCAATAAGAATACGTCCGTTTGTAGCCAGTTTCTGAATATTTGGCTGAGATACACCAAATTTATCAATACGATTGCGGAGAACTTCAAAAGTACGGTCAAAAGCTTCTTCTGATTCAGTCCTTAGGATATCAATCACTTCCTGATCTGGAGTGTTGTAATTAATCTTACCACGCAGATCATCGGTAAGGAAATATGAGGCCAGTTTTGCCTCTGGTGCAAGTTCGAGAAGAGATTCGTAAAAGAGATCAATAAAGTCAGTCTGTCTTGTTTTTTGTTTTTCAGTAGCCAATTCGATGGCTTTGTTAAACACAGGATCATCATTGTAATCGGAAAGCGCTTTCAGAAGATCTCCCATAGCAATCTCTAAAGTGATGTTCATCCCCCCCTTCAGGTCAAGTCCCAAGTTCAGTTCACGTTCCTTGCAGTCTTTGTAAGTATATTTCTTGATGAGCAGATTCATGATGTTTTCAGACATCATAGAGTCAAGATATCTTCTCTCGCGATCTGCTTTTAATGAATCTATGTAAAAGAGCTCAAGAGTGGGATCTCCGTTACTGAGTCTCTTGGCTTCTTCTAAGATTGAAGGATGATTGGCATATTCTTTTGCAGATTTTTCTACTCTGCGTGAGCAGAAAGTGAATGAGAGCTGATAAATACTGACTAAAACGAAAACAACAGCCAGAAATTTGATTGCACCTTTATTTTGCATGTCTGTATAGTTTAAAAATACCTTATTTTTTTGAGGGTGCAAAAATATAACAAGATTGGCAAATAAGCAATTTTATTTTTAATATATTTTTATTATTTACATTATTTAATAGAAACATCATCTTTTATAATAAATGAAAATCATCTATCTGCCAATCATATTTCTGAGAACAATTGCAACTGAATCCAGCTTTTGTTTCAGCTGGGTTTCACTAAGTGGGAAATGAACAGGGATCTGCATTTTCAGAGGAATTTTCCCGGAGGTGGGTAAGGGTGTATAAAAGGAAATGATAGCATCCTCATTTATGCTAAGAGAGATCGGAACATTCATGGCTATAGGAAAAGGAAAGTCAAGAGTTACAGGAAGTGTGTCCCGTAGTTCAAAATGCACGGGAATTTTACCACTGACAGGAATTTTATCCATGGTTATCTGTAAATCCTTATGGATGGGGATCTGGGTTTCAACGGGCATGTTTACAGGGATATTTCCAATCATGACAGTAATGTTCTGTGACATGGGAATTGTATCATCAATTCTTATATTAACTGGTTCAGAAACGGA
This sequence comes from uncultured Bacteroidales bacterium, assembly GCA_964428185.1. Lineage (GTDB taxonomy): Bacteria > Bacteroidota > Bacteroidia > Bacteroidales > DTU049 > CAYMAZ01. The sequence continues at coordinate 43,356 of CAYRXH010000010.1, read as the reverse complement.
GAAAGTAGTATCCATCTCAATTATCTGACTGATCTGCATCCTGAAGGGAATCATAAGTTCCTGTTTTATCATGAGCGTATCATAGATTTTCAGATCCTGTGTTACATTCATGGTCACTCCAACGTGAATTCTCTCCAGAATATTGAAGTCTGAAGTTACATTGATGTCTTCCTGAATAGGAATGGACTGATCAATAACAGAATTCCCTGTTTCTTCGAGGAGTCGTGCCATTGTTTCAATTTTTCCTTTGAGGGAGAAATAAAGTAAAACAGCAGCAATTATCACAATGATATTTAATACAACAGAAAAATAGAGTAGAAAATTTTTTTTCAAAAGTCTTTTGTCTTGTTTATGTTATACTTAGATATGAATATCTGTTTGTTGTTAATAATTTCAGTCAAAAGCAGAAGTAAAATTAAGTATTTTTACAAACCTGTAAAAAAAAGTTTTCTTATGTCCAAATTCACTCATTTACATGTACATACACAATATTCAATTCTTGATGGTGCTTCGAAGATCGGTGAATTATTCAGACGTGCAGTTGAACTTGATATGAATGCTGTGGCTATGACTGATCATGGAAATATGTATGGTGTAATGGATTTTGTTGCACAATCAAAAAAATTTCCTATAAAACCGATTATCGGTGTTGAAACTTATGTAGCCAGAAACGGATATGAAAATAAGGCTAGTTTTGAGGACAGAAGTGGTTATCATCTCATCCTGCTTGCGAAAAATTTTGCAGGTTATAAAAACCTGATTAAACTTGTATCACGAAGTTTTACAGAGGGGTTTTATTATACTCCAAGAATTGATAAATCATGGCTGAAGGGAAATACTGAAGGATTGATAGCGTCATCTGCCTGTCTTGGCGGAGAAATTCCGAAAATGATCCATGAGAAAGGCATTGGGGCAGCAGAAAAATCTCTGGAATTTTATCAGGATCTTTTCGGGGATGATTTTTATCTTGAAATCCAGAATCATGGTTTGCCCGAACAGTTGGAAGTGAATAAGGCACTGAGAAAGTTATCAGAGAAGTTTAATGTTAAGTTGCTTGCCACAAATGATGTGCATTTTGTGATGGAAGATGATTATGAGGCTCACAAACTTCTGATTTCAATCAATACCGGTAAAGATCTTAATGAAGATACATTGCATTATACAGGCAATGAATACCTGAAATCACATGAAGAAATGTTGATGGTGATGAATGGGCTTGAAGACGCAGTTGAGAATACGGTGAAACTTTCTGACACCATTGAGCCATTTGATCTTGAGCGGAAAGTGATTATGCCTGTATTTCCCATTCCGGAGAGTTTCAAAAATGATGATGTATATTTAAAACATATCAGTTACAAAGGGGCTGAGAAACGATATGGAGAACTATCAGACCTGATTACCGAAAGGCTTGATTATGAGCTTGAAGTAATAAAAAACATGGGGTTTGCAGGATATTTTCTTATAGTTTCTGATCTGATCCAGGCTGCAAAAGACAATGGTGTTCTTGTTGGTCCGGGCAGGGGTTCGGCTGCCGGTTCAGTGGTTGCATACTCAATCGGAATTACAAATATTGATCCTATCAAATACAATCTGCTTTTTGAACGTTTTCTCAATCCTGAGCGAATCAGCATGCCTGATATTGATATAGATTTTGACGATGAAGGCAGAGAAAAGGTATTTGAATATGTAATTCAAAAATATGGAAGGGATAAAGTGGCTCAGATTGTGACATTCGGAACACTTGGTTCCCGGTCGTCAATCCGGGATGTTGCCAGAGTCATCGGAGCAGATCTTGCCACCGCAGATAAAGTGGCTAAATTAATTCCCGAAGGGCCTGATATGAGCATTGAAAAGGCTCTCGAAGAGAGTCCCGATTTCAGATCAGTGTATCAGAAGGGCACTGAAACAGAGAAAAGAATTATTGAAAATGCCAAAAAACTGGAAGGTCTTATCAGACAGACTGGAGTGCATGCCTGCGGGACAATTATCGGCAGGGATCCTCTGACCAATGATATTCCACTGGCAAGAGCAAAGGACAGTGATTTGCCCGTCACCCAGTATGAAGGCAAACATGTTGAAGCAGCCGGAATGTTGAAGATGGACTTTCTGGGGCTGAAGACACTTTCAATTCTTAAGGATGCATCGGATATTATCAGAGCAAGACATGGAGTAGAGGTTGTTCTTGATGATATTCCCTTTGATGATCCTAAAACCTTTGAACTTTTTCAACGGGGTGATACAGTGGGGATTTTTCAGTTTGAATCTGCCGGAATGAGAAAATGGCTGTCCGAACTGAAACCCACACATATAGAAGACCTGATAGCAATGAATGCATTGTTCAGACCTGGTCCTATGGAATTTATTCAGAAATTTGTTGATTGTAAGCACGGAAGACAAAAAATTGAGTATCCTCATGAATTACTTGAACCAATTCTGAAAGATACCAACGGAATTATGGTCTATCAGGAACAGATTATGCAGGCTGCACAAATTCTGGCAGGTTATACTCTGGGCAGTGCAGATATTCTCAGGCGTGCAATGGGCAAAAAAAAGGCTGAAGAAATGGCCAAACAGAAAAGCATCTTTGTGGAGGGAGCATTGAAGTTACATGGAATACAGCCGGAACAGGGAGAAAAAATATTTGCTCAGATAGAGGAATTTGCCAAATACGGATTTAATAAATCTCATTCAGCTGCCTATTCTGTCCTTGCATTCCAAACTGCCTGGTTTAAAGCTCATTATCCTGCAGAATATATGGCTGCTGTTCTGACCCATAATCTCAATGAGATCAAGAATATCACATTTTACATTGATGAAGCCAAAAGAGCAGGTATTAAAGTATTGGGACCTGATATTAATGAAAGTTACAAATTCTTTTCAGTCACTCAGGAAGGAAAGATCCGGTTCGGGCTGGCAGCCATTAAGAATGTGGGAGAGGCTGCAGCACAGGCACTGATTCATGAAAGAAGATCCATTGGCAAATTTGAAAACCTTCAGGATTTCCTTAAGAGGCTCAACTCAAGGAATGTCAATAAACGATGTGTTGAAGCACTCGCCTATGCAGGAGCGTTTGATAGTTTTGGAATTCATCGTGCTCAATTTTTCTTTAAAGAAAATGAAACTGCTGCACCCTTTATTGATACTATAATGCGTCATGCAGCTCATATTCAGTCAATTTCGTCTTCCAATCAGCAGTCTTTGTTTGGTGAAACCGAAGAAGCAGCCATGCCGGCTTTAAGCATTCCGGAGTGTGAACCCTTTACTCAGTTTGAACAGCTGAAATACGAAAAGGAATATACGGGGTTCTATATTAATGCCCATCCCCTGGAGCAGTATAGTCTGATTCTCAGAAAATTCTGTTCTGGAAACATAGAAACTTTGAAGTTTGCAATTAAAAATGAAGCAGAAACTTCCATATCAATTGCAGGACTTGTCATTGCTTCTCAGGAAAAAATTTCAAAAAATAATACCAAATACGGATTTATTACAATTGAAGATGAAACAGGTACATTTGACCTGGCTCTGTTTAATGAACAGTATTTGAAATTTAAGCATTTTGCAGAAGTCGGAATATTCATATACATTGAGCTGAAGGTACAGAAAAGTTTTAAAACTGAACGGTATGATGTACGAGTGCAGAATATCTGTCAGGTTTCTGACGTTGAGGAGAAAATCGAAAATGCAACGGTAGTAATGCATACTGATGTTCTCAAAAATAATTATTCAGAGATTACCGGATTAATCAGACAAAGCAAGGGAAAAATTCATCTTAAACTCAGTTTATTCGGGAAAGGGACAGATGGTGAACAGCAGGGATGTGATTTTATTCTGAAAAACCGTAAGGTAGGTCTTGATCTTGTGAAACATCTTGATTCATTGGAGGGATGCAGGGTTACATTACTGAAATAATATATTTTTCTGAGTTCAATAGAAAAAACTCGTTGAAATAAAGAAAAATTTTGTTTAGAATGAAATTCATTTGTATTTTTGCAAAATTAATCACTCAAAAATTTTTTATTATGAAAAAATTCTATGTTTTTACATTTATTGTTACAATGAATGTGATTCTTTTTAATGTCGCTGCGCAATCTGTTGATTCTGATAATGCAGCAGTTGTTCCGGTTAGCATTGCTCAACCTGTGATTGACCTGCAGGTAGAAACAGGTACATGGTTTTACAACAACAAGTCAACGATGCTCTATGACAATGGTCCTCTGGTGACAAATCCAGGTACCGGTGGCGGTGCTGATACCAGTCTTCTTGAAACAGGCCTCGGTCTGAATACACTTGGAGCTGGTCATGCACAATCTACGGGTTACAGAGTCGCTGATGAAGTTGTTCTTGCAACCGGATGTACAGTTGATTCAATTGCATTTTTTGCATATCAAACAGGATCAACCACAACATCTACATTTACCGGTTACAATCTTCGCATTTGGGACGGTGTTCCCGGTGCACCAGGAACAAATCTCGTATGGGGAGACAGCCTTACAAACATTATGGGTAGTACTAGCTGGTCAAATATTTACAGAATGTCAGATTCTGCTCCAGGAACAACACGCCCTATTATGATTAGTTATGCAGTTACAACTGGATTGCATCTTGATCCTGGTACATACTGGCTTGACTGGCAGGCAAATGGTTCTTTAGGCAGTGGACCATGGGCTCCCCCTATTTCAATTTTAGGACAAACTACAACCGGGGATGCAAAACAGTGGAATCTCACTGCCTGGGTCGATCTCACAGACTCTGGTACTTTGACAGGACTTGGATTACCCTTTATTATGTACGGAACATGGGATGGTGCCAGTTCAAATGATGTCGGAGTTTCTGCATTAGTATCTCCTGTTACTGGTGAGTTAACTGCTTCTGAAACTGTTGAAGTGACTGTTGAAAATTTTGGTACTACTGATCAGAGTGGTTTTTCAGTTTCTTTCCAGATTGACGGAGGTACTGTTGAAACACAGACTTTCTCTGGAACTGTAACTGGTGGAAACACCCAGAACTTTACCTTTACAGGTACATTTGACTTTTCAGCTGCAGGTGCTATTGATGTAAAAGCATGGACAGGTCTTGTTGGCGATGAAGACAACTCAAATGATACTCTTGATGTTACAATCAACAACACTTCAGGAATTGAAGGATTCAATTCACAGACAATTCAGATGTATCCCAATCCTGCTGTTTATCCGGTAAAAGTTTCAGCCAATGCAGATGTAACACTTGTTGAAGTGTATGATATGACAGGCCGTCTTGTTATCACTGATCAGCCAATGCGTAAAGAATTTTATGTTTCTTTTGAAAAAATGGAACAGGGTTTATACACTATAGTTCTTTATTCTGAGCTTGGCACGTATGCTCAGAAAATTATTAAAAACTAGTATTAGGTTTTTTTAATTTTTTAAAGCCGGCAGGAAACTGCCGGCTTTTTTTATCGAATGTTAGAAATGAATTTCAATTTTAGAGTTCTGTTATTCAATTTTTTTTTATCTTTGTCATGAAAAAAAATCAGATTATGGCAATAGAAATTAATGACAACAACTTTCAGGAACTGGTGATAGACTCAGGGAAACCTGCTTTGCTGGATTTCTGGGCAGAATGGTGCGGCCCCTGCCGTATGATAGCTCCAATTGTTGAAGAACTCAGCGGTGAATATGGTGAACAAATAATAATCGGGAAGGTTGATGTGGACAGCAACCCCAATATTACCGCTAAATTTGGAATAAGGTCCATTCCAACCCTGCTTTATTTTAAAAACGGAGAAGTGGTTGATAAACAACTTGGTGCTGTTCCCAGAAATACTATTGAAGACAAATTAAAGGCACTTTTGTAAAAAAATAGGGTATTGGCAATATATAATGAAAGAGATATCCAATTATACGGACATCTCGAATTACTTGCTAAACAAGCTGTTGAAGGTTTTATTGCTGGCTTGCATCAAAGCCCGTTTCATGGTTTTTCAGTTGAATTTTCTGAACATCGGTTATATAATCCCGGTGAATCAACAAGGTTTATTGACTGGAAACTTTACGGTCGTTCTGACAAGCTATTTGTCAAACGATTTGAAGCAGAAACGAATCTGAGGTGTCAAATTCTCATTGATCATTCATCTTCAATGTATTTCCCTTCTGATAATTCAAGGCAGTTTATTTCCCGAAGTAAAACAAATTATGCTCTTTTTGCCGCATCAGTTGTTGTGTATCTTCTGAAACTTCAGCGTGATGCCTTCGGACTAACAGTTTTTTCAGATCATACTGAACTACATACTCCGGCGCGATCAACCACCCAACATCACCGATTTGTTATGAACCGTATAGAAGAGTTGGCTCTATCGGCTGCCCCCGAAGTCAGAAAGCAAACAGATGTTACCTCTGTATTGCATGATATTGCTGACAGAATTCATAGGCGTTCACTGGTTGTTGTTTTTTCTGATATGTTTGACACTCATTCTGACATTAACTCAATTATAGATGCCCTTCAACATTGCATACATAACAGACACGAAGTGATTGTTTTTCATGTCACTGATACTGAAAAAGAAATCGAACTGATGTATGACAATCGTCCATATAAATTTGTTGATATGGAAGATGATTCAAAGATAGTTTTAAACCCAAATGAGGTTCGTAAAGCATATCAAGATAAAATGCATCAGCACTTTTATCTCATCCGTTCCCGATGTGCTGCATCCAGGATTGATTTCGTCGAACTGGATATTCAGGCTCCACCAGCTACTTTGATCAAGCCTTATCTGACCAAGAGAAGTAAAATGAATTAACGTAAGAAGTTGAAAACAGATAAATTCAATTTCAAAGTGAGTGGTGATTTAATGTCGGAAGAACCTTTCTGGTTTTGTGAAAGTGAATACAAAGGAAAGGTGTTGATTATGAGATAATTGGGCGACTGCCTCCGGTGGCTCAGTTCATACATGTATTCCTTCAAAAAGAACTCATGTTGTATTTGATACAAATTCCTTTTCAGGGAATGATACTGTTGTATTAAATGAATACGGATATTGTGCTTCCATGACATGGAACGGACTTTCTTCAACAAACTACTAGGATGGGAACGGGAAATTAATTATGACTGATAGTTTATTGTTTGATATGTTCACTATAGCTGATTTTAATGGCACTATCAAGTTTGAAAACGGAAATGCCTCTGATTCAATATCTATTCAGACAAATTCAGTGCAGTTGAATGCAGATGTTCAGGTTAATGGTTTAAGTCATTGGTTTGTTACTGGTGATTTATACAGTACTGCAAACATTGAACTCGTTGAAGGAAACCTGACTATGTCCGGAATACTTATTCAGGCTGAGTCATTCAGATCTTCATCCTCTGAATCAAGAAATCTTGATATTTCAGCATCAATAATTGACTTGTCAGGGAATGATACAGTCTGGAATATGAATGATCATAATCTCATTTTTGCTTCAGGGAGTTCTCAGATTACGATATCAGGCTCACACCCACAGTTGAAAATATTCAACTGAGGGGACTTAAATTACGGAGAGTTGTACTGTGTTTCAAATTCAATTGAAATATACGGAGATAATTCTTTCGGGCTGTTGGCATTAATGACCAATGTTACATTAAATCTTGAAAGCGGATCCTATACACAGTTGGATTCATTGTTAGTGAACAGCACATGCGACGAACGCGTTTCAATCATTTCAAACAGTTATGATTCACCCGCCGTGTTAAACAAGTTGCTACGGGATACTTTGTATGTTTCCGATGTTTACCTCAAGAATATCATCGCAGATACAAGTTTCGGAAAATATTACGAAGCATCATCTTCTATATGGACCGGAGATGTTTCAGGTTGGACATTTCCCGATACTTTGTCAGGGTCAGTGTTTTACTGGCTTGGATTGAATCATAACTGGAATGATCTTTCCAATTGGACAGTCAATTCACTGCCTGCATCATGTTTGCCGGGAATAATGGATACAGTGATTGTTGATCCCTTGTATTATTCTGGTGCACTCACTGATACCATGCTCATCAGTAAAAATGCTTTTTGCAAGGTATTTGATGCATCGACCCTCATTACTGAGGAAGTTCATGTTATACTGGAGCATAATTTATTTATCGGGAATGCTCTCCTACTGAACGGACAAACTGATTTTAGTTATGGATTTCAGCCTGATCCTGTCGAATTTTTTGAAATTTCAAATGGGATAGTTCTAACTCCTGAATTATCAAACTTCACATTAAATCCTCAGGACGCATTGTTCAGGGTGAAATTGTTTTCAAGCCCTGTTTTATTGACAGATACTGTATTTCTTAATAGCTCATTATATACAGATACTTTAGCTGGATTATTTGTAATGAGTGGTGTGTTTGATTCACAGAAACAGAATATTCAGCTTGGTTTCTTTGAAAGTATTTCCGTATCTCAGAAAGAAATTAAGATTGAGAACAGTGATGTCGTTTGTTATGTGGGAATAAATTTTCAAGATAATTCAAAACTTGTTCTTGCTGTTGACAGCTCATTGCTCCGGCTTCCTGGAAATTACTTTCTTGGAGGCTCCTTCTATGGCGGAGGACAAACATATTTTGATGCGGAATTTAGCGCTGTAATTGACTCATTAGACGGCAACAGTCATCATCTAAATATCACAGGATCAAATACTTTCAGGATTCTGTCTATTAATCAGGGGATACAGTTCAGAGTGGATAAGAGCTCAACTCAGACAATCGACAGTGCGCTGATTGTTCACGGGACTTGTCCTTTTCCTGTCTATTTCAGATCTTCAGAATCCGGTCAAACATACTCATTTGTCAAAACAAACGGGCTTGTTGATACTACATATAGTACTCGCATAAAAGATATGATAATCACTCCGGGTGGCTATTCTATGTTAGGGTCTGATGACGTAAACAATACAGGATGGACATTTGATCCCTCTGCAGCTGCAACTGCATCATTTACTATGCCTAATCCAACATGTATTAATGATACTCTCTCCTTTATCAATACATCCAGTTCAATGGGTGGAGGAATGACAAATCTGGAGTTTTTCTGGGAAATTACAGATATCAGTGATACTAATTCCGTTGATCTTTCTTATGCCTTTAATTATGAAGGTGATTATGAGATTATACTTACAGCTACTGACACGATTACACAATGTAATGATGAGTACAGGGATACATTGAACATCACTGATCATTCTGTGCTTCTCAGTGCGAGTGAACCGGGGCTTACAATATGTGAAGGTGACAGTGTTACATTCTCTGCTTCAAGTAATCAGGCCAATCAATTTGCATTTTATCTGAATAATGTCCCTTTAAATCTTGGATTTGATACTGTGAATGTGTATATTACAGATAGTTTGTCAAATTCAGATACTGTCAGAGTTGAAGCAATTTATAATGGATGTGCCAAGAGTAGTTCAGAATTTGTGTTCACTGTGAATCCATTACCTGTTGTAATTTTATCATGTTCAGAGCCTGACACTACCATATGTGATGGAGATGAAGTTATTTTTACTGCAAGTGGAGCTGTTGAATATGAATTTTTCATCAATGGAATCAGTACCGGACCTGCCGGAAGCCAAAATACATTGACTACAAGCACACTAGCTGATTCATCTTTGATTTCTGTAATTGGATATTATCCTTCCACAGGTTGTTATGCTCCTTCTGTTCAGGAATATCTTGTCAGAGTGATCCCCAATCCATCAATTCTTATCACTTCTTCAGTGGACCCTGCAGTTTTGTGTCAGGGTGATAGCCTTATAATAACTGCAACCGGAGGTGTTTTATATGAGTATTTTGTAAATGGGATTTCTCAGGGACCACCTTCAATCAATGATCAGATGAATCTTACAGGGCTTATTAATGGTGATATTGTTACAGTTGTTGGTTATAGTGCATCGGGGTGTTATGCTGTTAGCAACCCTGTCAATGTTGTAGTTAATCCATCACCATCACCAGTTTTAACGACAAGTGAGATTGATTTGATGATTTGTGATGGAGATATTGTTGAATTTTTCGGTTCCGGAGCAAATGAATATCAGTTTTTTGTTGACGGAATTTCACAGGGTCCATTTTCAACATCTAATTCATTTTTAACGGGTTCTCTTACCCATGGACAAACAGTTACTATGCAGGGACAGATCGGAAGTTGTGTCAGAACGGCCCCTGAGATGCTTAGTTTTCAGGTGATGCCTATAATCAGTTTAAATGCTTCATCTACAGAAATTTGTGAAAATGATACAGTCGTTTTTACTGCTTCAGGAGATACTATTTATCAGTTTTTTGTTGATGGAGTTGCAGTGACACCTTTGAGTTCAGTAAATTTTTTCTCTGCAGGTAATTTAAGTAATGGACAGACAGTAACCGTTGAAGGAACTGCAGGAGCCTGTCTGCCATCAGGATTTTCAATTACTGTGAATGCATTACCTGTTGTTCAATTGAGCTGTTCTGATCCCGATACAACGATTTGTGATGGAGATTTTGTCACATTCACTGCGTCAGGTGCACAGCAATATGAATTCTTTGTTGATGGTGTTTCACAAGGACCGTCTTCATTACTGACCTTTTTTACTACTAATTCACTTTCTGACGGACAATCTGTTACTGTAATAGGAACATCAGCACAAGGATGTAATGCTGCTTCCTCACAAATATTTACTGTTCATGTTAACCCTTATCCTATTGTCAGTCTTTCTGTGGATAATCCTTCAACCCAACTCTGTGCTGGTGATACATTTTCATTTACTGCATCTGGTGCAGATGAGTATGAGTTCTTTGTTTCTGGCTTTTCACAGGGAGTATCAGTGAATCCCGTTTTTGAAACATCTTCATTATTCAATAATGCAACGGTGACTGTTAATGGTATTACAAATGGCTGTGCTGCACAGGCTCCTCAGACGTTTACATATACTGTGTTTAATCTGCCTAATGTTGGACTGACTGCATTGACCCCCGTTTCAGTCTGTGAAGGAGACCAGATCAGTGTGGAAGCTTCCGGAGCTACAGATTATGAGTTTTTTGTGAATTCAATTTCACAGGGAACACCTTCGTCTGCCAATGTATTTTCATCAAACCTTCTGGGTGATGGAGATGTTATTTCTGTCATTGGATATCAGAATATTTGCTCCAATGCAACCACAACTCCGGTAACTGTGAATGTGAATCAGGTGCCTAACATTGTTTTTACAACAGATTTAGATCCTCTTGGAATTTGTTTCGGAGATACTGTAACATTCACAGCAACAGGTGCTATGACGTATGTGTTTTATCTTGACGGATTGCAATATGGTGGTATTGATTCAATAGGAATTATTCAAATTTCAAATCTTGAAGATGGACAGACAGTGACAGTGACAGCATATAACAATGCTTGTTTTCTTGTGTCAGATACAGTGTTTACTGCAAATGTTAATTATGTGAATACTGTACTTGTTTCTTCTGATCAGAATAATGTATTCTGTGAAGGAGATCAGATTGTGTTAACAGCCACAGGGGCAGATCTTTATGAGTTTTTCCTTGACGGGGTGTCTTTGGGTCCCCCTTCAGCAACATCAGTCTTCAATCTCGGAACAATTCTGAACGGACAGAATGCATGGGTTAATGGTACGGATATCTCAAACTCTTGTGTTGGGCAATCCAATGTCATATGGTTCTTTGTGATTGAACAGCCTCAGATAACAGTAATTCCTGATATTCAGTTTTGTGAAGGAGATTCAGTCACTCTTATTTCTGATCATGAAACAGGAAATCAGTGGTATTTGAATTCAAACCAAATTCCTGCTGCAAATCTTCAGCAGTATATTGCTTATGTAGGAGGACCTTATTTCCTGACCATTTCACTAGGAGATCAGGGTGGTGTTTATTCAGTTGGGAATAATGGGTTTGGGCAATTTGGAGATGGTACTGTCATGCCATCGTTTGATGTTGTTCAGGCACTGACAGATGATGAAATCATTGAGATGTCTTCAGGACGTGATTTTATGGCTGCTCTGGATATTAATGGAGATGTGTGGACATGGGGCAATAATCAGTGGGGAAATCTTGGTGTTGGAACATATTCTCCGTCTTCAATTCCCCTGAATGTGGCATCATTATCTAATATTACAAATGTTATTTGCGGGTATGATCATGTGATTGCTATTAAAACAGACAGTACTTTGGTTTCATGGGGAAGAAACACCAGTGGACAACTTGGATATGGAAATTTTGCCGCAAGCAATTTCCCCATGCCTGTGGTATCTCTCAATGGAGTAGTTTCAGTTTCAGCTGGTGAAAGTCATACTCTTGCCCTTAAAAGTGATGGAACAGTTTGGAGCTGGGGTGCAAATAATCTTGGACAACTGGGAGACGGATCACTGGTCACCAGCAATTCTCCTGTGCAGGTTGTTGGGTTAGACAGCATTGTATACATAGCTGCCGGAGCTTTCCATAGTATTGCTGTCAGATATGACGGAAGTGTATGGGTGTGGGGAAGCAATCAGCAGGGGCAACTCGGATTGAATAATTATTCTTCATCGGATTTAGCTGTTAGGAATCCTTATCTCAGTGATATAGTCAGTGTTTCTGCCGGCAAAAGTCATACTCTTTTTCTCAATAATAAGGGATATGTATTCAGTTGTGGCTCAAATGCAGATGGGCAATTGGGCATTCCCCTTGTATCAGAACTACTTGTGCAACAAAATACAGGAATAAAGAATGCAGAACTGATAGAATGTGGTTTTTACACTTCATTTGCTGTGCGGACAGACGGATCCGTTTGGGTTTGGGGACTCAATAATTCAGGGCAGACAGGAAACGGAACGGTTGTTAATGTTATGCAACCAGAGAGAATTGATCAACTCTTCGGAATAAAAGGTGTCTCTGCTGGACATCTTTTTTCTTCCTTCCTCACATCTGAAGCCCATTCATGTTTTTCTGATGAAGTAACCCTTATCATGGATTCTGTCCCTGATGTTGTTATTACTCAAGTTGGAAATAGCCTTACAACTGTTGACGGAGAGTCCTGGCAATGGTATCTGAACGGAAGTTCAATTCCTGGTGCTACTACACAATCAATAACTATTGTAGCTCAAGGCATTTACACTGTCATGGTTACTTTTGCTAATGGATGTTCAGCTTGGTCTGATGAATTTCCTTATGGTGTCCACATTGATGAATGGCAGCTTGAAGAAAATATTCATGTGGCACCTAATCCCAATAACGGAAGATTTGATCTGATAATCGATTTGCCCTCAGAGTTGTTGAATGTTATTAGCTCATATTCTGTTTGGTCAGTTGCGGGAAGTAAAATTATTAATGCTTCACCGATCAATACACAACCGGTTCAAAGAATCGATCTTACTGATCTTGCTCCGGGTATGTATTATTTTGTACTACATACACAAGTCAGGGATCTGAGATTAAAAATAATTATTACAGAATAGTTGGGATTTCTCTATTTTATAATTATTTGAACCACTGCTCTGCAAAAAATTCTATTTTTGTAAAAATTCTTATAAAATGACCGGCAGATTTTGCTTCATTCTCATTTTTATAGGCAGTTTATTGATGTGTTCGTATTCACTGCAGGCTCAGGTCAAACAGTGGACACTTGAAGAATGTATCAATTATGCTCATGATCACAATCTGACCATCAAACTGCAACAGTATAATCTTGAAATGTCTGAAGTCAATTTGATGCAGAGCAAGGGAATGATGCTCCCATCTGTCTCAGGCTATGCTTCACATTCATATAACTATGGGCAGACTATTGATAGGTTCACCAATCAGTTTGCTACTGATATGGTTCGTTCTAACAATTTCTACGTTTCTGCCAATGTTACTCTTTATAATGGATTTCAGTTGCTGCATTCAGTTCAGAAGAGCAGGTTTGATCTTCAGGCGGCTCGATATGATCTGGAGATGATAAAAAATGACATTGCACTAACAATTGCCACCGCATATCTTCAGATACTCTATTCTATGGAGATGGTCGAAAATGCTAGAAATCAGTATGCTCTTACAATGAAACAGGTTGACAGAACACAGAAAATGCTTAATGCCGGGGCTGTTGCCAACACTTCACTTTTGAATCTTAAAGCACAAGCAGCTGCTGAAGAATATCAACTCACAAGCCTTGAAACACAACTTGAAATGGCATATCTGACAATGACACAGTTGCTTGATCTTGAAACCCACAAGGGTTTTGCAATCCTTGTTCCTCATGTTGATATTGTGGAAATGAATGTTCCACCTGATGTTGAAAGCATTTATGATTTTGCGGTACGGCATCAACCTTCTGTAAAAAGTGCAGAACTGAAAGTTCAAAGTGCCCAGAAATCATATTCTATAGCAAAAGGAGCTTTTAGTCCCAGTCTCACATTTGGTGTGTCGCTCGGTACCGGATATTCAGGAGCCAGTCAGCAATTGTCAGGGTTTGAGTATGCCGGGATGGATACAATAGGAATAACAACTGCTGTTACACCTGATTATGTCTTGGCGCCTGTTTTCAATTATTTATATGAACCTGTTGCATTTATGGACCAGATTGATCAGAATTTTAACAGGACAATAGGATTCAATTTATCTATCCCGATATTCAGCTCTCTGCAAAATAATTCAAGTTTGAAAAAAAGTAAGATTAATGTTTATGTTGCTGAAACCAATTATCAGCAAACAATACAGAATCTGAACAAGACAATTAATCAGGCACATCTGGATGCAGTTTCTGCCTATAAAAAATATCATTCTGCCATGAAGCAGACTGAAGCTGCATTGGAGGTGTTCAGAGTTGCCGAGCAAAGATTTGATCTTGATGATCTGACTTTGATTGAATACCAGGATGCCAAAAACAATCTTATTCAGGCCGAGTCCGAACTTCTGCAGGCAAAGTATGAGTTTGTGTTCAAAATGAAGGTTCTTGATTTCTATTTGGGAAATGACATAAAATTTTAGCAGAATTATGAAAAATAAAAAACTCAGAAAATATCTTATTTGGGCAGCAGTTGTTCTGGTTATTCTGCTACTGATTGCAAGGCGTACAGGTGTTATTGGGGGAAAAGAAACTGTTCAGGTAGCCACTGAAAAGGTTGAAGAACGAGATATTACAGAATATGTTTCAGCAAGCGGCAAAATCCAACCCAGAGTTGAAGTGAAAATCTCCCCAGATGTTTCTGGAGAAGTCATTGAAATATTTGTAAAGGAGGGTGATGTTGTAAAACAGGGAGATAAACTTGCCAGAATAAAGCCTGATACCTATCAGTCAAACTATGAACAGATTAAGGCATCCTATGACGGACAGAAGGCAAATCTTGCTAATGCAAAGGCCCGTTTGGCTCAGGTGAAGGCGCAACTGATTAATGCTGAGGCGGTTTACAACAGAACAAAAAGTTTATATGAGCAGGGACTGGTTTCCAAGGCTGAGTTTGATAATGCAAAAGCTTCTTGGGAAGTTGCAAAGGCTGAAGTGGAAGCCGGTGAACAGACCGTGAAAGCTGCAGAATACAGTGTGAAAAGTACCGAAGCAACATTGAACGAAGCTCGGAATAATCTCACCAGAACTACAATTTTTGCCCCCATGGATGGAACTGTCTATCAGATTTCTGTCGAGGCTGGTGAAAGAGTAGCAGGTGCCTCACAGTTTTCTGCCGGAACAGAAATTATGAGAATAGCTGATCTGAATGAAATGGAAGTTCAGGTCAGTATTAATGAGAATGACATTATTCGAGTGAATTTTGGAGATACTGTTAATATTGAAGTGGATGCGTATTATTACAGAACATTTAAAGGGGTTGTGACCCGAATTTCAAATACTTCTTCCGGAACACAGCTCACAGCTTCAACTGATCAGGTTACAAATTATGATGTGCGGATTAGAATTCTGCCTGAGTCATATTATGATCTTATTGACACAACGAAACTTTACAAATATCCTTTCCGTCCCGGAATGTCTGCTTCTGTTGATATTATAACAAAGCGTGTATTCAGTGTGCTTTCAGTGCCAATTCAAGCAGTAACTACCAGAGAAGATACTGTAAAGTCTTATGAATCTGTTACTTCTGAAGAGAGTAAGATGATTGAAGTTGTATTTGTTTATAAAGATGGAAAGGTATCAATGCGTATTGTAAAAACCGGCATCCAAGACAGTTATTTTATAGAGATACTCACAGGACTTGAAAAAGGTGAAGAAGTTGTGGCCTCGCCCTATTCAGCAATTTCTCGAAAGTTGAAAGATGGGGATAAGGTGAAAAAAGTTGATAAATCAAAATTATTTGAAAATTAATTAAGAACATAGCAGTTTATCTTATCTGCTGGATGCTGCAAAGGGGATTATCAATTTGTTTATCAAAGCATTAAAGTATGAAAGCCCTTGGAAATATACTTTGTTTAGAAACGTCAGTAGGTGTATGCAGCGTTTGTATAGCACGAGGCGGAGATATTATCGCTCTTAAGGAAGATTTGGGGATCAACAATCATTCGGCCCGTCTTCATTTAATCATTGAGGAGGTTATGGCTGCAGCTGGATTAACATTTGATTCACTGGATGCAGTTGCCGTTTCTGGAGGACCCGGATCATACACCGGTTTGAGAATAGGGGTGTCTGCTGCCAAGGGAATCTGCTATGCTGCTGATATTCCTCTAATCTCCATTAATACCCTGCAGTCAATGGCCTCATTAATGCTGCAGCATAACAAAGAGACCAAACATTCTCTTATTCTCAAGCCTGTCATTGATGCAAGACGAATGGAAGTGTATTCAGCAGATTATAATACAGATCTCAATCAAATTCGAACGGTTCGGGCAGAAATTATTGATAGTCACTCTCTTGATTATCTTTCTAAAAATAATATAATTGTATTGGCTGGCAATGGTGCAGAAAAACTCAAATCTCTTTTCGGGAATGATCCGCGGGTGGTTTTCTCTGAAAGCAATGTACATTCTGCAACAGGCATGGTTCGTCTTGCCAATGCAAAGTTTGCTGCTGCTGATTTTGAAGATGTTGCTTATTATGAGCCATTTTATTTTAAGGAATTTGTTCCGGGGAAACCCAGGGTAAAGGGACTTGAGTGATGAACAGGGTCAGGATACTCTTCAGATATCTGTGGTTTTTGTTAAAAGCACGATCCGTTTTTCATGTTCATTCACCCTTTGTTTATAAACTATGTACTGAAGTTTTCCTCAAACGCATTAACAACCAATCAGATAATGAGTTCAGATTAGCTGAAAGCATGAGGGCACAGATATTTTCTGACAGGAAATCTGTGCAAATGAATGATGTTGGAGCCGGAAGTAAATACAAAAAAAACATGACTCTGGGAAGACGTGCCCGGTCCTTGTCAATGAGAGGAAAAGAAACACACATTCTTTATAATCTTGTGAAAAAATTCAAACCCAGACACATTATTGAACTGGGAACAGGAGCAGGAGTGAGTGCGTTATTTATGGCTGCAGCAGACAGGAATACTCATGTGGCAAGCATTGAAGCTAATCCGGTGATGGTGCAACTGGCACAACAGGCAGTGAATAACTTGGGCTTGCAGAACATTACAATTTATGAGGGTTTGTTTGATGATGTGCTTCCCGGATTATTGAAAAAAACGGCTGAGGTTGATCTGGTTTTTATTGACGGAGATCATAAAAGCACATCTCTTTTCAGATATTATGAAATGATCAGACCATCTTTGAGTGAGCATTCAATACTTGTCTTACATGACATATACTGGTCAGATGATATGTTGAAAGCATGGAAAACGCTTTCTTCGAAGCCTGAGGTGACTTTTTCCGTGGATGTTTTTCATCTGGGATTGCTGTTTTTCAGAAGAGGGGGCTCCAGAGAGCATTTCAGGATCAGGATATGAACATGAATATATAAACAGGGACATGATTTTTTTTTACTAATTTCGCTGTTTTAGAATCTGTAAGATGAGCAACGAACTGATTCAACTTAAAAATATTCAGCGTCATTACAGGATGGGGGCAGAAATTATAAGGGCTGTTCAGGATATCAGTATATCAATAGAAAGGAATGAATATGTCGCTCTTATGGGGCCATCCGGATCAGGAAAATCAACACTGATGAATTTGATAGGATGCCTTGATACACCCACTTCAGGTGACTATTTTCTGAACAGAAAGAAGGTCAGCGAAATGACGGATAATGAGCTCGCAGAGGTACGAAATAAGGAAATTGGCTTTGTGTTTCAGACATTTAATCTACTCCCCCGATATTCTGCCCTGGATAATGTGATGCTGCCTCTTATTTATGCAGGTGCATCCAAACAGGAGCGTCAGCAGAGGGGTGAGGAAATCCTTGCAAAGGTTGGGCTGGCTGAAAGAATGACACATAAGCCCAACGAACTAAGTGGCGGTCAGTGCCAGCGTGTTGCCATCGGTCGGGCTTTGATCAATAATCCTTCAATTATTCTTGCCGATGAGCCAACCGGAAATCTTGATTCCAAAATATCACATGAGATTATGGCTCTGTTTCAACAGATTCATAGCGAAGGAAATACAATTATTCTTGTGACACACGAAGAGTATATCGCCAAATATGCTCATCGTATTATCAGGCTCAAGGACGGACTGCTTGAAAGCGATGAAAAGAATGATGATATTGTGAAGTTATTAGAATTCCTTTAATAAATTGGCACAATGAAAAATTCCTGGAAAATTTACACAAAAAAAGGAGATAAGGGAGAAACTTCACTCATTGGAGGTACACGGGTTCCCAAATCCCACATCAGAATAGAAGCGTATGGAACTATAGATGAACTAAACAGTTATACCGGCTGGCTCAGGGATATGCTTGTAGATGAACATCAAAAGACTATTTTACTCAGGATACAGAACAATTTGTTTTTGCTTGAATCCCATCTTGCTTGCGACCCAGAAACACAGAATAATCAACTCCCTCAATTTGATGAAAATGAAGTTGTTGTCCTTGAAAATGAGATTGACCAAATGGAAAAATCACTTCCAGTTCTGAGCAATTTTATTATTCCCGGAGGGCATCAGACCAATTCTCTTTGCCATGTTTGCCGCACTGTTTCAAGAAGAGCAGAAAGGATTATTATCGCTTTAAACCATGAACAGCAAGTACCAAATTTTATTCTGAAATATATGAATCGCCTCTCAGATTACTTCTTCGTTCTGGCACGAACCATCACCCGACAAAATGGCGCAGATGAAATTGTGTGGAAAGCGAAGTAAATTATATGATTATATGATTAGAAAATCGCATGTGATTGCTAATTGGTGATTGATGAGAATATTTCAAGATTTCCCAGGTGGGACTCCTTTAAAGCGAGATTCAAGATTCATAATTCTATACCTAATACCCTTATACTCATAATCTTTGAATGACAGAATTATTCATTGAAAATTAACAATAAAAATAAAATATATCATTATTTTTGC
>CAYRXH010000010.1:0-23873 GCA_964428185.1 uncultured Bacteroidales bacterium | reverse complement strand
ACAGAATTATTCATTGAAAATTAACAATAAAAATAAAATATATCATTATTTTTGCGTTAATTTTCAAAAATTATGAAAACACTTTTAATTCTTCGCCATGGCAAATCTTCATGGGATGACCCTATGCAAAGGGATTTTGATAGACCTCTATTGAACAAAGGCAGATTGAGGACTCAGTTGATTGCTGACTATATGGCAAAAAATCAGCTCGTTCCCGAACTCATTGTTTCCAGTCCTGCTGTGAGAGCTTATGATACTGCTATTATTATTGCAATGAGCATTGGATATAAGCCTGAACAGATCAATAAAAATGATGAATTGTATTTTGTTGATTCAGAGAAGTATTCAGAAGCAGTGTTTGGTGCTCCTAATGTAGTAAATACTCTCTTACTTGTGGGACACAACCCCATGATTACAGAATTCTGCAATATGTTTGTCAGTCCCTTGATTGATAATCTTCCAACAAGCGGACTATGTGCTGTTCAGTTGGATACTGATAACTGGTCGCAGCTACACACCTGTTCTTATACAAATACTCATCTTGTTTTTCCAAAGAATCTGAACCGAGAATGAGAGCTATTAAGAGACGTAGTTCAGATACTGAACTTCCCGGAAATGACAGGTATCTGAACAGGGAAATAAGCTGGCTTTATTTCAATGAACGTGTTTTGCAGGAAGCTGCAGATTTGGATGTTCCACTGGTTGAAAGAATCAGGTTTCTCGGCATTTTTTCCAATAATCTGGATGAGTTCTTCCGGGTCAGAGTGGCTACGATCAGAAGACTGGCAATATTAAACAGAAATAAATCAGAAAAATTTGATGTGGATCCCAAATTGGTTCTCCGAAAAGTGAACGAAATGGCTCACAGACAGCAGCATGAGTTTCTTTCAGTATTCAGACAGATTGTAACAAGTCTTAATGAACAAGGGATCATGATTCTGAATGAAAAATCAATTTCATACCAGGTCCATCTTGATTACATCAGGGATTTTTATTCCAATGAGCTACGTTCACAAATATTTCCCATTATGCTGTCAGCATACAGCTCTGGTTCTGTTCTCAGA
The DNA here is from genome assembly GCA_964428185.1 of uncultured Bacteroidales bacterium. GTDB lineage: Bacteria > Bacteroidota > Bacteroidia > Bacteroidales > DTU049 > CAYMAZ01. The sequence continues at coordinate 22,809 of CAYRXH010000010.1, read as the reverse complement.
GATGAAAATACATATCTTGCCGTTCATCTTAAGAAAAGGGGTGCTCTGAAACGCGAAGATTTTGCGCTGATTGAAGTTCCTGCCCATGATCTCCCACGTATTATCGTTTTGCCTCATATTGGAGATGGCAAAACATATCTGATTCTTTTGGATGATGTGATCAGATATTTTCTTGGAAATATGTTTTCCATGCTCGATTATAATCAGTTTTCAGCTTACACAGTGAAAATTACCAGAGATGGAGAACTTGATATTGAGCAGGATGTTTCCAAAAGCTTTGTTGACCGTATTGAAGAAAGCCTGAGACAAAGAGATACAGGTGCACCTGTGCGGTTTGTTTACGATAAATCAATTCCTGAGAAACTTTTAAAAATGGTTATTGAAAAGCTCAGTGTAACCCGTGAAGATGTGCAGGTGAGCGGAGGACGTTATCATAATTTTAAGGATTTTATGAATTTCCCCAGAATAGGGAACGAAAAGAACTTTTATCCTGTTTTTGAACCACTCCCCAATCCGGACCTGATTGAAGCAAAGAGAATAATAGATGTGCTTGATAAAAAGGATGTTTTACTAACTTTCCCATATCAGTCTTTTCATTATATCATTGATTTTTTACGTGAAGCTTCTATTCACCCAGAAGTCCGGTCAATCAGAATGACTGTATATAGGGTTGCTCCCAATTCCAAGGTGATGAATGCTCTGATCAATGCTGCCAGAAACGGGAAACAGGTAACTGTATTTATGGAACTGCAGGCGCGTTTTGATGAAAAATTGAATATATACTGGTCAGAACGATTACGGGAAGAAGGTGTAAAAATTCAGCATAGTTTTCCGGGTCTTAAAGTACATGCTAAATTAATTCAGATAAGAAGACATGCTGATAATAGGGACAAATTCTATACTCTGATCGGAACAGGCAATTTCAATGAGTCTACAGCCAGAGTATATGGAGATAATATCTTGATGACTGCAAATCAGGACATCGGCGAGGAAGTGAGAAAAGTATTTGAACTATTTGAAGCAGTTTACAGACCAGTGAAATTTGATCATATTCATGTGTCTCCTTTCAGTACAAGAAAATTCATTGACAGACAGCTCAGCAGACTGGTGAAAGCCGCCAGACTCAAACAAAAGGCCGAGTGTATTATCAAATTAAATAGTCTGACTGACAAGGACATTATTGATAAATTATATAAAGCCTCTCAATCAGGAGTGATTATAAGGCTGATAATCAGGGGAATCTGTGTGCTTGTGCCGGGAGTTCAGGGTTTCAGTGAAAACATCTCTGCAATCAGTATTGTTGATCGCTTTCTTGAACATTCAAGGGTATTGTATTTTAACATAGCAGGTGAAGAAGAATTTTATATTTCAAGTGCAGACTGGATGCTGAGAAATCTGGATAACAGAATTGAGATAACATGTCCTGTATATGATCCCACATTGAGAGAAGAGTTGATGAAGCAACTTCAGCTGCAATTGAGTGATAATGTGAAGGCAAGAATACATGACAACAAGAACTCACAAAGTTTTGTTCGTAGCAATGGTACCAATGTAAGATCTCAGTTTGATTATTATTTTCATTGTTTATCAAGAATATCAAAATGAAGGAATTTCCTCTATATGGTGCTCTGGATATTGGTTCAAATGCAGCCAGAATTTTATTTGCCAATGTAATTCCCATAGAAAAAGAAGAAATTGTATATAAGAACTCACTTCTCAGGCTTCCGCTAAGGCTTGGTGAAGATGTTTACAGAAAAGGAAAGCTTTCTTCAAAAAAAATAAGAAGTCTTCTTGATACCTTAAAGGTATTTGAATCATTGATAAGAATTTATAAGCCTGTGGATTTTGCTGTCTATGCAACCGCTGCTATTCGTGAAGCTGAGAATTCAATAGAGGTAATGGCACTATTAAAGCGGGAAACAGGATTTCAGGTAAATGTCATTGACGGATTTGAAGAAGCCAGAATTATTAAAGATTTATATTCTACAAAAGGAAATCCTGATAATATCAAAATGATGGCTGATCTTGGAGGCGGTAGTCTTGAAATTACTATTGTTGAACCCGAAGGCAAATTTGTATCCGAGTCATTCAAAGTTGGTGCAGTTAGGGCTCTGACATCCGGAAATGCTGAGTCTGAGATTTTCAGAATGAAGAACTGGTTATGGAAGATGTTGCCTGAAGACAGGTCAAAAATTTATTTTATTGGAACCGGAGGAAATATCAATACCATGAAGAATACTTTTACATCTCCTACAGTAGATTATTTGAGAATGAATGATGTGAAAAGTATTCATGATATATTGCTGCCTTTGAGTATTTCGGAAAGAATCAGGAAATATAATCTGCGTCCTGACAGGGCTGATGTGATTGTGCCGGCTGCAGAAATTTTCTATAATCTTATGAAATACACTGATATATCAAAAGTGTATGTGCCTGGTGGGGGGCTTTCAGATGGTATTGTACTTGAATTACACAAAAAACAAAAGTCGCGTAGCAAATGAGAGGATTTGTTGGTTTTCTTTCTGTATTTATGGCTTTTTATTCTTGTACATCCATGAATTTTGCAGAAGGGACTAAATTTTTAGATATGTTCTTTCACAGAGACTTTTAATTGATGGCGACAGTGTTTTTAATCAGAGAACGATTAATGCACTTGAGCGTTTGCAGAATTATTTAACAGAAGCATGGCAAATCACATGCAAATATGTGGGTCGGATTTCTCAATGCAGAAGTAGCGGAATGAATGTGTATAATGATCCGCCAACATTTGAAGTTGGAGAAGCCACGTATATGGCTACTGTAACCTGTTATGCCATTGCAATTGCTCATGATGCATATCACTCCAAACTTTATTTTGACTATTGGGAAGTTCATGGAAAAGTTCCTGCTGATGTTTGGGCCGCAGAAAAAGCAGAGATGCAGTGTCTCGAATTTCAGATTAACACATTAATACAGATTGAGGCACCCCAGTCAGAGATCGATTATGCAAAATCACTCTATGGTACTAACTGGGGAGAAAGTGAGCGGACCTGGTAATAAAAAGTGGTCATTATTGAATTCTTCTGAGAGAAGCACTGTTGTCAAAATACAAAATCTTATAATGTCGTGACGGAAGAAAATGAACAACTCCAAACTGGTTGACCATAATATTGCTTTCAAAAATCACATCTGTGTTCCCTTTGGTTATGAAAACTTTTGTTTTTTCGGGGATATTGTAATAAAACCCTTTTCTGTGTTTTGTCCCGGCAGCCTGATTGCTGACAATCGGTTCAATTTTGCTTGTCGTCAGACTGGGCATAAGTTCAATATATATGTTTTGCCCGGGAATTGCTGATTCAGAATCACTCAGACCGGAATATTTGTCAATACTGAAAAGGAAAATGCTTTTGTTTCCGGTTGACGCTTCAGGTGTATATGTGAAGTTGTAGGTCATAGTATGTGTGATTGTTTTACCGATAAACAATGACATGTATTCCGAAATAAGTTTATCCATCTCAGCAAGCATGAGCCTGAAGGTTGTTTCATTATAATCCACCTCCTGATAGCCGCTGATAAGATTCACTCTGTAATCATTTAGCATCACTATATATTCGGAGGCTTCACGTGCTTTCTGTTCAAGACTTTTTTCAACTGTGGATTTCTGATAGGTTCTCTTTTCTATGGTCATGGTATCCAGATGAATATACTCAAAAAGCGTATCCACTTTTTCCATGATATTATCATTAATAAACATTTTGAAAGGTTCCGGTTGATTGGAGAAATCTTCATTCAGGGATGCAGCCTTAAACTGATTCATCTGAGTGGAAATAGAATCCTCGTTAACATTGACACTTTCAATGACCCCGTTTTCTTTTAATGTGATCATCAATTGATTGCGCAGACTTTTATTCTTGGGAAAAACAAGAAAAAATATTTTCTCAGGATCAGGTTCGTTTAGGGTTTTTATTTGAAGGTCAGCAATCCGGTAGATGGTAGAGTTTTCTGTAATTGGATTAGAAATTCCAAGATATTTGGATGAATAAGCAGAATATGGCCCGTTTACTTTGTCGGTTTTTTCAACTATGACTTCCACATTGATCACTGTTCTTGGAAGAAAATAGAACATACCTTCTTCATCAGCAAACTCAGTCTGTTCATCAAGTCTGAATACCTGATACATACTGTTCTTGCATGATAGAAACAGCAATATTGTCAGTACAAACAAAAACAAGGGGGACTTTTTAATCATCATTTTTTCTTTTAATCTGCAAAAATACACACAAAATTATATTTACCGATTATTGTTTGGCTGTTTTTGAATTTGTTTTAAATTTGAAAATTGATTCTTTCAATGTTTGAGAATTATAGATGAAGAGGATTCTTACCCAATAAAAATAGATATATGCTATGAGTACACCCGAATTTTTTTATCAGAAACCATTTCCACTTGACAAGGATCAGACAGAATATTATTTGCTTAGCAGAGAACATGTTTCAATGTCTGTGTTTGATGGGCATGCTGTTTTAAAGGTTGATAATGAAGCACTTGAAAAAATAGCTCAGGCGGCAATGCATGATGTGGCATTTATGCTCAGAACAGAGCATATTCAGCAGATTGCCTCAATACTTACTGATCCTGATTCAAGTGAAAACGACAGGTTTGTTGCACTGACAATGTTGAAAAATGCAGAAGTTTCAGCAAGGGGAGTTCTTCCGTTTTGCCAGGATACCGGAACTGCAACTGTTGTGGCATATAAAGGACAGAATGTTTGGACAGGAGGCGGAGATGCTGAAACAATCAGCAAAGGTATTTACAAGGTTTACATAGGTGAAAATCTTCGTTATTCACAAATTATTCCACTGAATATGTATTCTGAAAAAAACTCAGAAACTAATCTTCCAGCACAGATAGATATTTTTGCAACAGATGGTGATGAGTATCATTTCTTATTCATCGCAAAGGGCGGAGGTTCTGCAAACAAAACATCTCTGTTTCAGGAAACGAAGGCTTTATTGAATCCTGAAAAACTCGAAACCTTTTTGTTAGAAAAGATGAAATCGCTTGGAACTGCTGCATGTCCTCCTTATCATATTGCATTTGTCATTGGCGGAACTTCAGCTGAGGCAAATCTCAAAACTGTGAAACTTGCATCTGCAAAATATCTTGACACATTACCAGATACTGGTAATGATGGAGGAAGGGCTTTTCGTGACAGGGCTCTGGAGCAGAAGCTACTTGAAGCATCATACAAACTTGGTATGGGAGCACAGTTTGGGGGCAAGCATTTCGCCCTTGATATTCGGATCATCAGATTGCCACGACATGGAGCTTCCTGTCCTGTGGGCATGGGTGTTTCATGTGTTGCAGATAGAAACATCAAAGCAAAGATCAACAAAGAAGGACTCTGGATTGAAAAACTTGAAAACAACCCCGTAAAATTTATTCCGGAAGCCTTCAGAGATAAAGATGATCTTGCCGGAGCTGTGGAAATAAATCTTGATCAGTCAATGAAGAATATTTTGGAAAAACTTACTAAATATTCTGTAGGAACGCGCTTATCTTTGAACGGAACTATCATTGTAGGAAGGGACATTGCTCATGCACGGCTCAAAGAAAGGATTGATAAAGGGGAGGGCTTGCCTCAATATATCAAAGATCATCCTATTTATTATGCAGGACCTGCAAAAAAACCGGAGGGTTTTGCCTCAGGTTCATTTGGTCCTACCACAGCTGGTAGAATGGATTTATACGTGGATTTGTTCCAGCAACATGGTGGTAGCATGATAATGATTGCCAAGGGAAACAGATCTCAGCTTGTAACAGATGCCTGTAAAAAATATGGTGGGTTTTATCTAGGAAGTATTGGAGGGCCTGCAGCTATCCTTGCTCAGGAAAATATACGTGAAGTTGAATTGCTTGAATATCCTGAACTTGGTATGGAAGCCATTTACAAAATCCGGGTTGAGAATTTCCCTGCCTTTATTATTGTTGATGACAAGGGAAATAATTTTTACAGCTCATTTTAATTTCAAGGAATAATCCTTTGAAAAAACAGATCAATCCCAGTATCTTTATGCAGGGATTTTATATAAGATGAAAAGAATGAAGAACAATTTCAGAGAGGAACATGATAGCATGGGACCTATTCAGGTGCCATCAGACAAATACTGGGGAGCCCAAACACAGCGATCAGTTGAAAATTTCAGGATCGGGGATACTCGTATGCCAAAGGAGATCATCAAAGCTTTGGGGATTATAAAAAAAGCTGCTGCAATTGTAAATCACCGTCTCGGAGTTATGGAAATTGAAAAAATGCAGCATATAGCCCGGGTATGTGATGAAATTATCAGAGGAGAACTTGATGATCATTTCCCATTAATGGTATGGCAAACCGGAAGCGGAACACAGACGAATATGAATATCAATGAAGTAATTTCCAACAGAGCCTTGGCTTTGTCGGCCAACATCTCAAATACAATTCAAATTCATCCCATTGATGATGTGAATAAATCTCAGTCTTCAAATGACACTTTTCCTTCTGCAGTGCATATTGCAGCAAGCTTGATGATCAGAGATCATTTATTCCCGTCATTTCAAAAACTGCGGGATGAACTTGAAAAAAAAAGTTCTGAGTTTTCAGAGATTATCAAAATCGGAAGAACGCATCTGATGGATGCAGCACCCCTCACTCTGGGGCATGAATTTTCCGGATATGTTTCACAGATTGATCATGCTCTGGAAAGTGTTAAACATTCACTAATTCATCTTTCAGAGTTGGCGATGGGTGCAACAGCTGTTGGCACCGGACTGAATTGTCCTGATGGATTTGCTGAATTAGTTGCTGAAGAGATTTCGCTGATTACTGATTATAAGTTTATCAGTGCACCAAATAAATTTGAGGCACTTTCAGCTCACGATGCAGTTGTTGCAACCTCAGGGTCTTTAAAACATCTGGCAGTCAGCATGATGCATATTGCAAACAACATCCGGTTGCTTGCTTCAGGGCCTAGGTGTGGGATTGGTGAAATTATTCTGCCATCAAATGAGCCTGGTTCATCAATTATGCCTGGGAAAGTGAATCCCACTCAATGTGAAGCAATGGCAATGGTCTGTGCTCAGGTCATTGGGAATGATGCAGCAGTAACTGCTGCTGGTATGCAGGGGCATTTTCAGCTTAACGTTTTTATGCCTGTGATGATATACAATCTTCTTTTCTCAATCCGTTTGCTTGGCGATGCAGCAGTTTCCTTTTCTGAGCATTGTATTAAGGGGATTCTGCCCAATGTGCAGCGTATCAATGAACATCTTGATAATTCACTGATGCTTGTGACGGCACTAAATCCGCATATCGGATATGATAAAGCTGCTGAAATTGCAAAAAAAGCATCAGATGAGAAAAAAACACTCAGACAAGCGGCTCTTGAAAGCGGATATCTGACTGCAGAACAGTATGATCAGTGGGTAGATCCTAAAAAAATGATTTGAAAAATCAGGCTTGAGTGCATGAAGAAACTCGGATGTTCTTGCTGTTGAGAGAGGAAACACAGAAGAATATTCAGTTTTTTTTATTGAAAATTTGGCAATCTAAAAAAAATTACTAATTTTGCACTCCCAATACTGAAGAATATGAAACGGACATTCCAACCATCACAGCGTAAAAGAAGAAATAAGCACGGATTCCGCAAACGTATGTCATCTGCCAATGGCAGGAGAGTTCTTGCTGCAAGAAGAGCAAAGGGAAGAAAAAGACTGAGTGTTTCTGATGAAAAACTTCATAAGAGATAATAATTATTCAAAATTGATATTGGATTTTTAAGAAAATATCTTGAATTTTAAAATGACTGAAAGCGAACCACAGTTCGCTTTTTTTTATTTATTTGACTTGATAAGGAAGAAAATCTGACAACTTCTTTGTTTCTGCCATATCAGCAATGACATCTCTGATTTCCTTAAAAAACATGTGCAGACCTGGGCATTTTTCGACTGGACTTTTATCGTAAAAATGAATACTAACTGAATCAACCGGGGCCAGGGGACCGTCAAAGAGTCTTATAATGTCAGCAATTGAAACATCAGAAGGAGATTTAGTAAGCTTGTAACCTCCGGTTTTCCCTTTTTTACTATCCAGATAGTCTTTTTTCTTTAATGTTAATAATATATGTTCAAGAAACTTGTAGGGAATTTCCCATTTCAATGCAATTTCATTAATTTTCACATAAGAATTGTCATGACCCGCAATTTCAATCAGTGCAAGACAGGCATATTCACTTTTTCTGGATAATCTCATGCCCTGAATTTAGTAGTGCGAAAATACAATAATTTAATCAAAAAAAACTTAATTGTTGTTTAAAAAAAAAAAAATAATTAATTTTGTAAAAACAAATAAATATGAAAGCCATGAAAAAAGTTTTATTTTCTTCCGTTTTTTCAGTGATTCTTTTTCTCGGTGTGCTTGCTCAGCCATGCATTCCTGAAGCTTCTCTGACAACTCCAGGATTATATCCTGATAGTGCAACAAACCTTCCTCCCGGCACTGTGAATGTATATTATGAGGCGGTTATTTCAGCATTTATTCCCACGGATACTACATATATGGGGTTTACAGCTCAGATTGATTCAATTGGTGTGGTTAATGTGCTGGGATTGCCCACTGGTTTAAGCTGGGTGAGTGATTCACCCTCTAATTTCTGGGAGGGTGGAACGAAAGGGTGTATTAGAATTTCCGGTACAACCTCTGTTGAGGGATTATTTAATCTGCTAATTCCTCTTACTATTCATGGGAAGATGAGCAGTATGCCTTTGGAAGTACCTGATACTATCAGATTTTATAAAATTGATATGCAACCTGCCAATGTCGCTGAGTTTTCAGGCCAATCATTCAATGTTGGTCTTGCATTCCCAAATCCAGTGTCTGATATGACAAACATTGAAGTAACTTCTATCAAGCCGATGGTTATTACTTTTGAGTTGTTTAATGTAGTTGGTGTTAAAGTAGCAGAATCTGCACATCAACTCAATGCCGGTTCAAATAATATTGCTGTTGCTGTGAAACAATATCCATCGGGCATGTATTTCTACAAAATAAGTGACGGAAATAAAACCACTACACGGAAGCTGAATATCTCAAGATAAACACTATGAAATTTGCCGTTACAGTTCTGGGTTCAGGTTCAGCCAGACCTACTCCTGAACGGCTTACAAGTGCTCATGTGCTCAATGTACATGAGCATCTTTTTTTAATTGACTGTGGTGAAGGTGCACAAATTTCCATGCTTAAATATGGAATCGAAATGATGAAAATTGAGCATGTGTTTATTTCTCATCTTCACGGAGATCATTATTTTGGACTGATTGGCCTGCTCAACTCTATGCATCTGCTCAGCAGGAAAAGAACCATCCATATTTACAGTTTCTCAGAGCTTGAGGAAATAATCAGGATTCAACTTCATGTTGCAGCAACCACATTGTCTTTCCCTCTGGTTTTTCATTTTCTCGATTCTGAAAATCCTGCACAGATTCTGGATAATAAATATGTCACTGTAAATTCATTTCCGTTGAAGCATCGTATTCCTGCCTGTGGATTTTTATTTACTGAAAAGAAGAGATCACGCAATATCAAACGCGAGTTTGTGCAGAATCATAAGATTTCTCTAGACTGGTTTCCCCGAATTCTTGCGGGTGAAGATTATATTGATGAAAATGGGGTAGTCTATCCAAATCATGAAATTGTCAGAATACCTGCTGTTTCAAGATCCTATGCCTATTGTTCAGATACTGCCTTTGACAGCTCAATTGTCAGTCATGTCCGTAATGTGTCTATTCTGTATCATGAGGCCTCATTTACTGATGAACATGAGGATATCGCATCCCAGAAATACCATAGTACTGCCCGCCAGGCTGCATTGATTGCACACGAAGCTTCAGTCTCTCAGTTGATGATCGGTCATTTTTCTCCCCGCTACAAGAACTCAGATGTCTTGATGCAAGAGGCCCGGCAGATATTTACTGACACCATTGAAGCAAGGGATGGTTTAACAGTGGAGATCTTTTCATAAGAAAATGCAATTTGATATTTTTTTAATAATATTTGCCTCAACAAAAATTTCATGATTGTATTTGAAAATATCAACTCAAAATATATCTGAGTTTTTTAATATAAAGCAAGACGTATTCGGAAACTGAATATGTCGTCATTGTTTTGTAATTTTGCATTTAAGTTCATATTAGGGCTAATAATTTTGAAAAAATATGACAGAAAATACTAATAATATGATACCTGAAGTTATCGGGAGTGAATATAAGTTTGGATTTACTACCGAGATAGAGATGGATTATTTTCCAAAAGGTTTGAATGAGGATATCGTAAGAAAGATTTCAGAGATTAAGAACGAGCCTGAGTTTATGCTGGAATTCAGGCTGAGAGCATTTCGGAAATGGCAGGAACTTCAACATCCTTCATGGGCGCATCTCAAAATTCCAAAAATAGATTTTCAGGATATCATTTATTATGCTGCACCAAAGAAAAAACCTGAATTAAAATCCCTCGATTATGTGGATCCTGAGCTGCTAGACACATTTAATAAGCTTGGAATTCCTCTCGAAGAGCAGAAGATATTATCAGGGGTTGCAGTGGATGCTGTTTTTGACAGCATTTCCGTTAAAACAACAATGCAGGAAACACTTGCTGAGCATGGTGTGATTTTCTGTTCAATGAGTGAAGCGGTTCAGCATCATCCGGATCTTGTAAGAAAATATCTTGGCTCGGTTGTTCCTTTCGGTGATAATTATTACGCAGCCTTAAATTCAGCAGTTTTCAGTGACGGGTCTTTCTGTTATATTCCTAAAGGAGTCAGATGTCCGCTTGAACTGAGCACTTATTTCAGAATTAATGCCAGAAATACGGGACAGTTTGAAAGGACTCTGATTGTGGCAGATGAGGACTCTTATGTGAGTTATATGGAGGGTTGCACAGCGCCTCAACGGGACGAGAATCAGCTGCATGCGGCAGTAGTTGAGATTGTGGCTTTGGATAATGCAGAGGTCAAATACTCTACTGTTCAGAACTGGTTTCCCGGAGATAAAAAGGGCAATGGTGGGATTTATAATTTTGTGACCAAGCGTGGAATCTGTAAGGGCAGAAATTCAAAAATCTCATGGACACAGGTGGAAACAGGAAGTGCCATCACTTGGAAATATCCCAGTTGTATCCTTTTGGGGGATAACTCAGTTGCAGAGTTCTATTCAGTGGCTGTCACCAATAATTTTCAACAGGCTGATACCGGTACAAAAATGATTCATATTGGAAAAAATACAAGCAGCACTATTATTTCAAAGGGGATTTCTGCTGGGAAAAGTAATAATGCATATCGGGGGCTCGTAAGAATAGGAAAAGCCGCTTCAAGCAGCAGGAATTTCACTCAGTGTGATTCGCTACTTATGGGTGATAAATGCGGTGCTCATACATTTCCTTACATTCGTGTTGAAAATAAGTCATCAATCGTGGAACATGAAGCAACCACATCAAAAATTTCTGATGATCAGCTGTTTTATTGTTTACAGAGAGGAATTGGTACTGAAGATGCCATTGGGCTGATTGTAAACGGTTATGCCCGTGAAGTTCTGAAAAAGTTACCAATGGAGTTTGCAGTTGAGGCTCAGAAATTGTTAAGCATCAGTCTTGAAGGCAGCGTCGGGTAAAATAGTAATTAGTTATTAGTTAATTATGTGGTTGTGGATTTGAAAGAAACCTATTTAAAGATTTTTAAAATATCAATCTCATGTTAAAAATAAAAAACTTAAAAGCATCAATCAACGGAAAACAGATTTTAAAGGGATTTAATCTTGAGGTGAATCCGGGTGAAATTCATGCAATTATGGGACCTAATGGTACAGGGAAAAGTACTCTTGCGCAGGTTCTGGCGGGGCGTGAAATTTTTGAAGTGGATGAAGGTGAAGTGATTTACAAAGGCAAAAATCTTCTGGAACTGTCAGTTGAAGACAGGGCAAGAGAAGGGCTATTTATCGGGTTTCAGTATCCGGTTGAAATACCAGGGGTATCGATGGTGAATTTCATGAAAACTGCTATGAATGAGGTGAGAAAGTACAGAGGGATACCTGAATTATCTTCTGCCGATTTTCTAAAAATGATGAGAGAAAAGCAGGAACTTGTTGAATTAAGTACATCTCTTACAAATCGTTCTGTTAATGAGGGTTTTTCAGGTGGCGAGAAAAAGAGAAATGAAATTTTTCAGATGGCTATGCTGGAACCCGATCTTGCTATACTTGATGAAACCGACTCTGGTCTTGATATTGATGCATTGAAGATTGTTGCCAATGGAGTCAATAAACTCAAGACTCCTCATAATGCTACTGTCGTTATTACACACTATCAGAGACTTCTGGATTATATTGTGCCTGATTATGTACATATTATGTACGATGGTCAGATTGTGAAATCGGGAGGCAAGGAGCTTGCCCTCGAACTTGAAGAAAAAGGCTATAACTGGATAAAAGAAATTAACTAGTTGATTTTTAATGGAAAATAATATAAATAAAATTAAAAATGATCTTTGTGAGTTGTTTCATGAAATCAATGATTTAAATCATTCCGAACCTGATTTTGTTAAAAATAGCCGATTAAAGGCTTATAATCAATTCAGCAAAATGGGATTTCCACTTTCTGAATTGGAATATTGGAAAGGAACTGATCTGAAAAAACTGCTCAGGTCTGAATATCAATTTAATCAGAAAATTCCTGTTGAAAAAGGGATTGATCTCTCGCGTGTTTTTCAATGCGAAATCAATAATTTTGAAACCTTATTCTTTGCCAATTATAACGGTCATAATTTATATGAATCTGGAGGTATTACCACACTTGATAATGGTGTGATCGCCGGGAGTATAAAGCAGGCGCTTGTTTATTATCCCCACTTGATAAAAGCATGTTGGAATGTCAATAAAGTTGAGGAATATAACGGTTTAACCGCAATCAATTCTGCCATTGCCAATGATGGGCTTTTTATTTATGTGCCCAACAATGTACAGTTTGAAACTCCTATGCAACTGGTCAACATTATTCGCCATCATTCTCAGATATTTGTGCAGACAAGAAATTTGATTATTCTTGGCAAAAATAGCCATCTTACTTTTTTGCAATGTGATGATTCTCTTGAGGATAATGGTTCATTTATAAATTCAGTGACTGAATTTTTTATTGATGAAGATGCTGTTCTTGATCATTATAAATTGCAGAATAAGGATATTTCGTCTGTCATGATAAACTCATCATTTTTTAATATTCAGAAAGGAGGAAAACTTAGCAGCAATATTATTACCTTTAATGCCGGTTCTATAAGGAATGAACTGATTGTAAACCTGAACGGGAAGGGTGCAGTGGCTGATCTTTCAGGACTTTATCTTATTGACAAAACGCAACATGTAGATAATCAGCTGTTTGTAAGGCATAATGCTGAAGAATGCTTTAGCAAACAAACATTTAAAGGAATTTTAGATGATGAAGCAGCCTCTGTGTTTACAGGTCATATTTATGTTGCCGAAGGTGCAATGAAAACAGAGGCATATCAAAGCAACAGAAATATTCTGCTGACTGACACAGCAAGTGTTATGAGTAAGCCATTTCTCGAAATATACAATGATGATGTTCGTTGCAGTCATGGTTCAACAACCGGGCAGATAGATAGGGATTCAATGTTTTATTTGCAGCAAAGAGGAATATGTGAAAAGAATGCCCGTCTGCTGATGATGTATGCATTTGCTGATGAGCTTGTCAGAAAGATTAAAGTGGACAGACTCCAATCCAGAACTGAGAATATGGTACATCGTCGTTTAAAAGGCGAATTATCCAGTTGTGATCAGTGTATCCTGCATTGTAATCCTGATCATATTGCTCCTTATGAGATTGATGTTGATTTGATTTAACAAACCAATTTATTGTGTGTTTGTGAATGGGGCAAAATTGAAACTGCCCCCAACTCCTACAATATGCCCAATCAGTATAAGAAAAAGAATATATTTCATATTCCGGAATTTGAGTTTTCAACAAAAATAAGTGCTTGTGAAAAGTTTGAATTGAATTTTGTCGAATTTATTTCTCAACGTATAATTTTTTTACTTTCTCCACAAAAGCATCCACCTCTTCGGGGCTGGTATCAAATGAGCACATGAGCCGTGCTTCTCCTGTGACATCTTTCCACATGTAAAAAAACATAAAATCCTGAAGAGCAGGGATAATACTTTCGGGGAAAATCACAAACACTGCATTGGTTTCAACAGGTTTTGTAATTTTTACTCCATCTATTGACCTAAGACCTTCTTCTAGTCTTTTTGCCATAATATTGGCATGTGCTGATGAATCTTTCCACAATTCTTTGCTTAACAGAGCATGAAACTGTGCCGAAATAAAGCGCATTTTGGAAGGGAGCTGCATGCTTTGTTTTTGTTTGTATTTCAGATTTTTTGCAAGATATGTGTTCAGAAAGACCACAGCTTCACCATACAAAAGACCTGCTTTGGTACCACCCACAGAAATGATATCAACCCCTGTTTCTGTAAACATCTCACGGGCACTGAGTTCGCTTGCTGACAAAGCATTAAAAAACCGGGCACTGTCAACATGGAAAATCATATTGTGTCGTTTCAGAATTTCTGAAATCTCCTGTAGTTCTTTTACAGTGTATAGAGTCCCGTATTCGGTAGGTTGTGAAATAGTCAGAACAGCAGGTTGTGGGTGATGTTCGTCGCCCTTTCTTATGATTGCACCGGCCAATGTGGATGCTTCGATTTTGCCATCAGCATTGCATGGAAGGGGATAAATTCGGCAAGAAGTAAAAGTTTCAGGGGCAGTGGATTCATCAACGTTGATATGCGAAATTTGAGGGCAGAAAATAGAGTGAAAGGAACTGACAGCACAGCTGATCCCCAGAACATTGGCGCCGGTACCGTTAAAAACAAAAGACATTTCCAGTTCTTTGCCAAAGAGCTTTTCAAATTCCTTGCGGGCAAGTTGCGTGTAAGTGTCATGCCCGTATGATGTTTCATGTCCTTGGGATGCATCTTCCAGTGCCTGAAGAATTCCGGGTAGAATTCCGGCATGGTTGTCGCTGGCGAGTGTTTTCTTCATGTGTTTTTTTGCAAAATTAAGGATTAATGATAAGTCTGAAATAACTTATGATGTATTTGCTCTTTGATAACATTTTCATCAACTCAAGCATTTTCAGAATTTTTCCTTTATCAACAGTCCATCTTTCAGGCTTATCAGATGGCAAAGGATGAGCATTTGAATCCGGAATTTTCATTTTGCCGATGAATGGTATTCTATGCAGTTGCATTGTATTCGAAGTTTTGCCAGATTCGTTTCATTCACTCCTGAGCCGGGCATAATGATGATTCTTCCTGCAGCTTGGATGTTTAATTCTGAAATGAGTTTGACACCTTCGGGTGCAGTTTCTTGCTGCCCTGATGTGAGAATACGGCGAAAACCACATTCAATAATTTCCTATAAAGCTTCAAGTGGATCAGCAGTTCGGTCAAATGCACGATGAAATGTGAGTTGCATGGTGCCGGCTACCGTAGCAAGCTGTTTGCTGATTTCAACATCTAACTTTCCCTCTGATGTGAGGACCACTGTCACTATTACGGAAACCATTACCTGGCGACAGAATTAAATATCCTTTTTCACGATCTGAAATTCTTCATCTGAATAAGTGAAATCACATCCACCTGGGCTGATCATCACAAAAAATGAAATCTTCAGTAGTTCTTTAGCTTTGATAATCATATCATGGGATGTAGTGATATCACCCTCAGCCATTGAAGCACAAAGTTCAATGCGGTGCGCTCCTGCACTCTGTACATTCAGTCCTTTGCTAATGTCAAAAAAAACCGGGACTTCGAGCAGCATAGTTAAAATGGTAAATGTGTTTTGTTTTTTTGCCATCAAGGCACCAGGACACGGAGAAATCACAATGAAGCTGTCTTTGTGAAACCCTTGTGTCTTTGAGTCTTTGTGGCTATTTTCCATAGAATCATGTTATTATCATTCCAGTAATCTCAGTATTTCACTGCTTGTTCCTATCCTGTACCCGTCAGACTGTCTAAAAACACAACCTGCTTTTCAACAATTACTATAAGTTAGCAACAATCGGCACATTGTGAGTGCAAAAGCTTGCAAGGCATTGATTTTGTTGGTATCCTTGCCTCATGAAATTTTTACATGGGCACTCCCGCAATCAAACTCAATTTTTTCACAAAATTAATCTAAGGAAATTTCGAAACATCCTTAAACAGGCTTAAATTTGGGCAGAATTTTCAACAAATGGAGGTTTTAATACGCACTGCCGTTAAAGTATATTATCAAAATACAGTAAAGTGTATTGTGATAAGTAAAAAACACCCTGCCCGATCTAAATATTGACAGCTTGGTGGATAATTTTAGGATGAAAATTTTGTGAATGAGAATATTACAAAGCGATATAATGAAAGAAAAAGAAGGGGAGGAGCTGTTGTTTTATTATCATAGAATATTGTTATGCAAATAAAAATAAAATTTAATTCATAGACTCACTAAATGTTGTAAACTATCAAAATATGTGAGGAATGAATAATGTTTCTGAATTGCATTCTGAAATTCATTCAGAAGGATTTTCCGTTTTTTCGTAATTTCGCAGGCCGATCAATAGCAGAATTCATGGAATACAAATTTACAGAAATAGAGAAGAAATGGCAGGAATATTGGTGTCGGAAAAAAGTTTATAAAACCGAATTTGATTCTTCAAAACCAAAATATTATGTCCTTGATATGTTCCCCTATCCATCGGGGGCAGGTTTGCATGTTGGTCATCCGCTCGGTTATATTGCTTCTGATATTCTTTCAAGATATAAACGTTTGAAGGGATTTAATGTGCTTCACCCTATGGGTTTTGATGCATTCGGACTTCCTGCAGAACAATATGCAATTCAGACAGGACAGCACCCTGCTGTTACCACAGAAAAAAATATTGCACGATATAAAGAACAGTTTAAAAGTCTTGGTTTTGATTATGACTGGGACAGAGAGCTCAGAACAAGCGATCCTTCATACTACAAATGGACTCAATGGACTTTTATTCAGCTATTTAACCATTATTTCTGCAATAAAGAACAAAAGGCAAAACCAATCAGCGACTTGACCGGGATATTTAAAACAAGAGGCAGTGATGGTGTTGATGCTGCTTGCGGAGAGACATTGAGTTTTACATCTTCACAGTGGAATGAGATGGATGAAAGACAACAGCGCGAGGTATTGATGAATTATCGACTTGCCTATCTTGCCGATACAACTGTAAACTGGTGTCCTGCATTGGGAACTGTGCTTGCCAATGATGAAGTGAGTGAGGGTTTAAGTGTAAGGGGAGGCCATCCTGTTGTCAGAAAAACCATGAAACAGTGGCTTCTGAGGATTACTGCCTATGCAGATCGTTTGCTTGAAGGTTTGGAAAGGGTTGACTGGTCGGAAAGTATTAAAGATATTCAGCGAAACTGGATAGGAAAATCCAAAGGTGCAGTGATAAGATTTCCCATTGACGGACACCCTGAAATAACAATGGAAGTGTTTACAACCCGCCCTGATACAATATTCGGGGTTTGTTTTATGACGTATGCGCCTGAACATGATGCTGTTATGAAGATTACAACTCCTGAACAGCTTGACGAAGTTAAAAAATATGTGGAATATGCTGTGAATCGTTCGGAACGAGAACGAATGACAGAAGTTAAGAAAGTGTCCGGTGTTTTTACTGGCGCTTATGCCATCAATCCGTTTTCGGGAGAAAAATTGCCTGTCTGGGTTGCTGACTATGTGCTTGCCGGATATGGAACCGGCTCTGTAATGGCTGTTCCGGGGCATGATGCACGTGATCATGCATTTGCAAAACATTTCGGACTGAATATCAAAGAGGTTATTACTGGAGGGAATGTGAATGTTGCAGCATGGGAGAAGAAAGAAGGAACAATGGTTAATTCTGATTTTATTAACGGAATGAATCCTGCTGAAGCCACTGAGAAAGTTATCATAGAGCTGGAAAAAAGAAATTACGGATATGGAAAAACAGCCTACCGTCTCCGTGATGCCATATTCAGTCGTCAGAGATATTGGGGAGAACCCTTTCCTGTATATTACAAGAACGGGGTTCCATACGTAATGGATGAAAGCAGTCTGCCACTGATTTTGCCTGAGGTGGACAAGTATCTTCCAACTGAAAGCGGTGAACCTCCTCTGGCAAGAGCAAAGAACTGGAAAACAGTTGAGGGTTATCCGATTGAAACCAATACTATGCCCGGGTTTGCAGGATCCAGTGCGTATTATTTCCGGTTTATGGATCCTCATAATGACAATGAATATTTTAACAATGAAATTGTTAATTACTGGAAAAGTGTTGATTTTTATGTGGGAGGATCTGAACATGCCACAGGGCATTTGATGTATGCCCGCTTTTGGAATAAATTTTTATTTGACCTTGGATTAACACCTGAAGATGAACCATTTAAAAAACTAGTCAATCAGGGAATGATACTAGGACGTTCAAATGTCATATACAGAAACAGGGAGAATTCCAATCAGTATATTTCTGCAGGACTTATTGAAGGCTATGATGTGATGCCGATTCATGTGGATGTCAATATTGTTGAAAATGATATCCTCGATACTGAAGCTTTGAAAAAATGGAGACCCGAGTTTGCCAGTGCAACATTCGAAATGGAAAACGGTAAATTTTTCTGTGGTGTTGAAATTGAAAAAATGTCAAAATCATTTTACAATGTTGTCAATCCTGATAATCTTATTGCAAGATACGGAGCCGATACGCTTCGCTTGTATGAAATGTTTCTCGGACCCATTGAACAGTCAAAACCATGGGATACTAAGGGGATTGAAGGTGTTTTCAGATTTCTGAAGAAGTTCTGGAGACTGTTTTTTGATCAGGATGGAAATATTGCAGTGAATGATGCTGAACCAGATGCTGCTGAACTGAAAGTTTTGCATAAAACAATCAAAAAGATTAGTGAGGATATTGAACGTTTTTCATTGAACACTGCTGTCAGTGCATTTATGATCTGTATCAATGAACTTACAGATCTGAAATGCAACAAAAAAAGAATTCTTGAACCCATTCTGATACTGATTTCACCGTTTGCCCCTCATTTTGCGGAAGAACTCTGGCATTTGTGCGGAAACACTGATTCTGTTGTTCATGCTACTTTCCCTGCATTTATTACTGAATATGTGGCTGAAGAAACTTTTGAATGTCCTGTTTCATTTAACGGAAAAATGAGATTCACTCTCTCTATTCCTGTTGATGCTGGGCAGGAAGAAGTGAAAAAAATGGTTCTTGAAGCTCCTGAAACACAGAAATGGATTGGTGAAAATGCTCCCCAAAAAATCATCGTGGTTCCTGGAAAAATAATTAATATTGTTATTTAAAGTTTTTTAAGTATATAAGTATCATGAAGTCAGTGTATTATAAATATGGTATATCTTTTGCAAATAATTTGTTCTTAAACATTGAGCCACATGAAAACAACATTTAATAAAACGGCATTTAACCTTAGAGCGTTCTTGAATCTTTTTGGGATATTCTTCATTTTTTTAATGATTCATCCGGTTTCAGCTCAGCTCCGGAAAATTGAAAACAAAGCGTTTCAAAAGGGAGAAAAACTAGTTTACAAGGTTTATTATGATTCATTTGTAACCGGAGAAGTTGTGGCTGGAGAATGCACATTTGAAATTCATAAGGAATCCCGGGTTATTGCAAAGAGAAATACCATGCACATTGTGGTGAATGGAGTAACCAAAGGAGCGTTTAATCTATTTTTCAGGGTAAAAGACAGGTATGAAACATTTCTTGATGAGGAAGCTTTAGCCCCCTGGCTGTTTATTCGCAGGGTTGATGAAGGCGGATATATTATCAATCATGATGTTCACTTCAACTGGTATAATAATACCATGCAGTTTAAGAACATTGAGAAGAAAACACAGAATACGAGTTCAGTACCTGCTTATACTCAGGATATTCTCTCTGCCATTTATTATATGAGAGCACTCGATTATTCCAAGTCAAAGGAAGGTGACGGATATCCGATCATTTTTACACTGGATGATACTGTTTACACAACCAAAGTGTTTTATATGGGAAAAGAGCAATTGAAAACTACTCTGGGAACTTTCAACACATTTAAGGTAAAACCTATGGTATTAACAGGCAATGTGTTCAAGGATCCTTTTCCCATGATGGTTTGGGTCACTGATGATGAGAATAAAATTCCAATCCTGGCTGAAACAGAAGTCCTTGTCGGGAGTGTAAAAATGGAACTGATCAGTTACAAAGGTGTTAAAAATCCGGTAAAGGCTAAAGTGAAATGAGGCGGCAGGGCG
This sequence comes from uncultured Bacteroidales bacterium, assembly GCA_964428185.1. Classification (GTDB taxonomy): domain Bacteria; phylum Bacteroidota; class Bacteroidia; order Bacteroidales; family DTU049; genus CAYMAZ01. The sequence continues at coordinate 2,404 of CAYRXH010000010.1, read as the reverse complement.
GACTGAAGGAATAAATTTTAAGGGAGCATCAGGATTGATGCTCTTTTTTTATACTTTTGCTGCTCCAACAGACAATAATGCAGCCCAGACATCAGAATAAACTTCAGTATTTTAAGGAACAGAGTATTACTACCGAAAAATTTGTCATTCCATATATAAACGATTTCATACAACTTGGTCCTGAACATACAGTAATGGAAATTGGATGTGGTGAGGGAGGCAATCTGAAGCCATTTCTGGATGCAGGGTGCAAAGTCATTGGAATTGATATATCAGTCAGCCGTATTCAGAAAGCCCATGAGTTTCTTGACAATCATCCCAATGCTCATAAACTCACACTGATTGATAAAAATGTTTATCTTGTTAACTTCAGTGAGCTGCCTCCAATCGATCTGATTTTGCTGAGAGATACCATTGAACATATTCCTGATCAGTTTAAAATCATTTCTTTTTTTGGATCAATTTTAAAACCGGAGGGGAAGGTTTTTTTGGCCTATCCACCATGGTGTATGCCTTTTGGAGGACACCAGCAAATATGTCACAGCAGGTTTCTGAGCAAACTTCCCTATTTTCATCTGTTTCCTCGCTTTATGTATAGGGGTATTCTAAAATTATTTAGAGAGCCACAGCAGGTAATTGATGATCTGATGGATATCAGGGATACAAGGCTTCCTTTACAAAGATTAAAAAGGCATCTGAAAAAGGCTGGTTGCAAAACAGAAAAGGAAACATATTATTTTATTAATCCCAATTATGAGGCGAAGTTTAAACTGAAACCCAGAAGATTGCTGATCATAAAATCAATCCCATACCTTCGGGATTTTTTCACTACAGCATATTATGTTCTTTTTTCCTGCAAGAAAGACTAGCTTTCCTTTTCAGCATCTTTCTTTCTTATGAATTTCCTAATCTCAAAGAAACCCCAGATCAGAATAAGTCCGACGAATATTGCTGAAAATATTGATGAAGCTGTTTTCCCTTTAGTATAATCTTCAGGTTCAAATTTAAAGACAATGGTGTGATTCCCTTCAGGGACTATGAGAGCCCTGAGCAAATAGTTTGCTCTGAAGATTTCGCTTTGTTTCCCGTCAATATAAGCATTCCAGCCTTCAGGATAATATATTTCCGAAAACACAACCACCTGAGGAACTGAAGACATAAACTGATATTCAAGCTCCATTGGATGATATTTCATCAGACTGATAATGGCATTTGAGTCAAAAGAAAAACTGAATTGTGCGGTCAGCTTTTCAAATTGTTTATTGACAATTGCAATGTGGGAAACATCAGTTTGGAGCAGGAGGTTCATTTCTTCATCAGCATTTTCAGCATATCTGATCTCATCAACAAACCATGCATTTCCATATTTGTATGGATTGGGGAGGGGAGGAACTGACGGATTGTAAATAATATACTTGGTATTGAGCATGTTCAGTGTTCCCAGAGAAGCCAGGGTTTCATTGATTGATGAATCTGTCGGAGCATTATTGAAGGTATCTATGAGCTTGGTAATTTCATTCTGGATTTTATAGTTTATAAGATCCTGATATCTCTGTAGCTTGGCAGCATGGTATCCGCCCACTGAATTATGATAATATGAAGTTGAAGCGTCGTTGAAAGTATTTACTGCAAGGTTTAAGACTCTGAAGTTCAGTTCAGTATCTTTCAGGATCAATGCATCTGCCTGAGATTGAGGAAATGGTTTTTCAATTCTGGATTTTCTTTCATAATGATCAGAATTGAGATAGCGTTTGCTGACAGGCATGAGGTCGGCTGCAACCACAATGAACAGTGCAGCAATGAATATTTCCTTTTTCAGCTTTCCTTTGAGCCAGAACCAGATTACAAGTGTTCCGGCAAGAATAAAGATAAAGCTCCGGATTGCATCGGCTTTCAGAATATGAATACGTGCTGCTTCAATATTGGTCATGTATTCATCAATTTGGGCCTGAGTAGCTCCCTGCGCAGCAAATTGAACAAACTGGTCGAGTTCTGCGGTAGAGAAGAAGGAGAAGAAAATTCCCGGAATCAACCAGAACAACAATGATAATCCTCCGGTTATTCCGGAAGCAATCCACAGATATTTGACATTTTGTTTCAGTATTTCAGGCGTGTCAAATATTTTTTTCAGTCCAAGAATACTGATTAGTGGAATGGTAAATTCGGGAATGACAAGCCAGGTTGAGACAGTACGAAATTTATTATAGAGTGGGAAATGGTCAATAAACCATTCTGTGAGAGGCATGAAATGACGACCCCAGGCAAGAAGTACAGCAAGAACTGTGACTGCCAGAAGAGACCAGACCATCAAGTTTCTGACAAGAAAAAGACTGAGAATGAAAAGCATAAAAATAAATGCTCCCACATATACAGGGCCTGATGTAAAAGGTTGTTCTCCCCAGTA
>CAYRXH010000009.1:49526-53273 GCA_964428185.1 uncultured Bacteroidales bacterium | reverse complement strand
CCCACGGGGTCAGAGGCACTCGAAGACCCCGTTACGTCAAAGTCCATGAAATCAACTCATCAAAAACCCCCACGGGGTCAGAGGCACCAAAACGAGCAAGACGAGGCGCACTCGAAGACCCCGTTAAGTCAAATATATCATTGCTGGCGCAAGAATCTTTCGAGTGGCAGCAATGGATTATCAAGCCACTAAGATTCGGTGCAAGTGTTGGTTTTTTCATGCAACGAAATCATTGTTCCTCTTTGTGGTTTCACGGGGGGGTATAAGGGTATATAATTATTGAATATTGCTCTCAATGAGTCCCCTTGAAAAATATTGTATGTTGAATAATGCTCCGAAGGAGTCTCTCTGGGAAATAACGAATTTTGAAATATTTTTGTAACTAATCACTAATTACAAATTACTAAATATCAATTATATACACAACTTTATAAGCAATCTTCAAATCATTAAATCTTTAAATCAACTAATCAGCAGTCACTTAGTAACACAACAGCGTTGTGTTTGTGTGAAACTCACGGCTTTTGTTTTAACAACAGTGAAAAAATACTTCGTGATACTTTGTGCCCTGACTTTGTGCTACATTGTGACCCCAACTTTGAGAATTTTGTGACATTTCTCAGTGGACTTTGTGGTTTAATTTATTTTTTTGAAAAACCGTCAATGCAATTTAGGCATTGACAAATTGAAAATATCGAATCATAAATAAATTACAAAAAGAATAATATTTGTATTTTTGAGCAGATTTTTCTTTGATGCAATTCAGACAATTATTTTTTTTAATTATCATTTTCTTCTTTTTATTATTGAATTACAGAAATTCTAAAGCACAAATTCAGATCACTGCTGGTGAATATCTCTTTCCGGTGATTCACTATGCTGATAGTCAAATTTTTATACCTCTGTATCCCAAACTTAGCAAGGACAGTCAATACTATTCGCTGATTGAAATGAGCAGGCAGAAAAAGCATAGAAAAACCTGGGCGGGCCGTAAAATCCATTCCGAAAATTTTTTCAGGGTTGATTCTCCTACTTATGCTTTGATTGTTGATCCTTCGGTTCAGTTCATCAGCGGAAAACAGAAGAATTATGACCCTTTGCTTTATGAAAACACAAGAGGAATCAGAGTTTCGGGGCATCTTCATCACAATTTGTTTTTTTCATCCGAGCTGTATGAGACCCAAACAGTTTTTCCATCTTATCTGGAACATTTTACTGACAGTTTTGAAGTGGCTCCTTCATTGATGAGGGCAAAGCCTTTTAAGGAGTATGGAAGAGATTATGCAACAGCATACGGAACCCTCGCATGGAACCCCGGCTCACATGTGCAGCTTATGTTTGCCCGCGACAAACTGCTTTTTGGGCACGGATACAGATCAATGCTGCTTTCAGCAAATGCACCGGCTTTCACATTTCTCAGAACTTCAGTGAATTATAAAAAATGGTCATATAATTTTATTTTGAGTGCACTGCAGAATGTCTCTTTGAAAAACATTATTGATGTTCCCCAGTCTTCAATGGGTGGATATCAGAACAAATATGCCAATTTTTTAATTATCGGATTCAGACCTCTTGATATTCTTGAAATCTCATTGTTTGAATCAATGATTTGGGCGCCTTTTAACAATCGTTACAATCAGCTTCATTGGAAGCATTTCAATCCTATTCCATTTTCAAAAACTTTGTGGTATGGAATGGACAACAGAAACAATACCATGACCGGCTTGCAGTTTGCTCTCAATATATTGCCCCACATTACAATATACGGACAATATGTTCTTGATCAGGCAACCGAAAGTATGAAAATGACTGCTATGCAGGCAGGGATAAAGATGAGCAGGCAGTTTCAGAGCAGTCTGATCTGTCTGAGGACAGAAATGAATACTGCAGGGGCATATACTTATTCTCATTCCGATCCGCTTCAGGGTTATTCTCATTATCATCATTCCTTGGCACATCCGTTGGGTGCCAATTTCAGGGAGTATTTGTTGCAGGGAACTATTCATTATATGACCTGGATTGCAGCCGGGATGGTTTCATATACTCAGGGAGGTATTGATACTCAATACGAAGCAACAGGGCAAAGCATATACGGAAATCCTGATATCAGCAGCTGGAGCGGCAGCTTGTTTCCTGAACTCACCACTAAAACTGCCTCAATGTTTTTCGCAGATTTGAAAATTCATCATATCATCAATCCCAAAAGTGGTTTGAATGTGATGGCATGGGTGACATACCGCAATTGCAACAACACATTGTTCCCGGGGCAAACAATTGATATTCAGTTAGGGATTTCAACATTTTTAAGAAACTACAATAAACATCTGTCATGGCTGTGAAAAACATTGTATTGGTGTTTCTGTTCATTGTGTTTGTGCATACCAATTCATCCGCACAGATTTTTTCACTTGAAGGGACATCTGCTTCAGAAATCAGACACGAGCAACAGATGTATTCATCATCATGCTTTCCTTCAATTAGACCATGGAAGTTTGATGAACTATTTCATTCAGAAAACACTGAAAAATTACTGTCAGATTCTGTGTTTTTTCCCATGCTGAAAACAGATAGTCAGTGGAGTTTTATGTCCAGAATAGAGCCATATCTTGAAACGACTGCTGATATGACAGAACAAACTATGCTTCTTTCTCACACAGCAGCAGCTATTTCGGTGCTCAGTTCCTATAAAAACCTGTTTTTTCAGGGAACTATGAGAAGGGGGTATATGAATCCTCTGATGGCAAGGTATTATGCGGATTCGCTTCACATAATACCGGGTATGGGGATGACCACAGATATAAACCGGAGTTCATTGTCTTATGTTGTACCCCGTTTCAGTTTTATCGCAGACATTTCTGAACATTTTTATTCAGAAGCAGGGCTAGGCACTCATTTTTTCGGTGACGGCAAGCGATCTCTCATTCTTTCAGATGAGCAGTATCCTTATCCCTATCTGAAACTGACAACAAATATCTGGAAACTCAGATATGTAAATTTGTTTGCCTGGCAGCGAGATGTTCAGTCAACCGCTGCAGTCAGATGGAAGGACGGAAGATATAAATTTAATGCCATGCATTATCTGAGCTGGAATGCAGGAAAACGTCTGAAATTATCAGTATTCGAGGCCATAGTGTGTCCGCTGTACGATTCACTGATGCAAAGGCAGTTTATGGAATACAATTATCTGTTGCCTGTTGTGATGTTCCGCCCACTGGATTTTGCTCTTGGATCACCTGATAATGTTCTTTTCGGGTTCAACGCATCCTACACTGCAGCGAAGCATGTGTTTTATGCACAACTTGTTATGGATGAAATGTTTATGAATGAGATCAGGGCAGATGTGCTTCAGTTTTTCTTTCCTGATTCATCCCGACAGCACGGTGCCTGGGTAAATAAACAGGCCCTTCAGCTTGGCTGGAAATATTATGATATGTTTGGAATTGATCATCTTGACGCTCTTGCAGAGGTGAATGTCATCAGACCTTTTACTTTTGCACACAGGGATGTGCAGCAAAACTACACCCACCTCAATCAGCCACTGGCTCATCCCCTTGGGTCCAATCTCATCGAACTTACCGGCAGATTCAGGTATACAGGTGATAAGTGGGTTGCGCGTCTCGAATTCAGTGCCGTCAAAACCGGCCTCGACAGCAGCGGAACCTTATATGGTAACGATATTTTCAAAACTGTTTTTGATGCTCCCATTGAAGGACTTGACAATATTCCGGTGCAGTATTACGGAAATAA